>VBBA01000086.1 GCA_005888675.1 Candidatus Bathyarchaeota archaeon
ATCAGCCTGGATGTGTCCCTTTCTTGATTGGGGGAGCCAGCGAATAGTTGGTTTGAAACTAGAAGTGAGAAAAGCGCTGATCGGCGCGTGGACAATTCCAACATTCCATGAAGTGTAGCGGAACAAGAGTCGATAAACTGTCTCAATACGCCTTTTGAGTGTCTTGACGAGGAAAACCAACATCTGAAGATTGCTAGGGCCTCGGTATGATCCTGGA
>VBBA01000437.1 GCA_005888675.1 Candidatus Bathyarchaeota archaeon
GGGATTTACGTGCTGACCGTAACAGGCACTAGCGGCTCACTCTCCCATTCGACCACAATAACACTGCAAGTCATCGGCTTCTGAAATCAGTTCGCACGTGCTACTACTGCGACCAAGACGGCTTAGCATTAGCCGTCCATTCGCTGGAGGGAACCATATTCAGTACAATAGAGTTCAAGGCAGTCAACGTAATAGCAAACAAAAGCTCAGCCATCTCATGGTTGAGACCGCACCTAGGACAAGGTGTGTACGTGCCGACCATTCGGTCCTGAATCTTTGATGCCACACTCGCTAACGGCCTACTCAGCGAAGTAACCCATTCTTTCATTTCTTCATCTGCTTCCAACACTTTCGCGAGCCTGTTATCAATCATGTATTTGTTCCAGACAGATACTTCAGAAACGAACCTTTTCCTTCTCTCTCCAGGCGGCATCATCCTCTTCGGAAGAGCAAATGTGAGTTCAAGCTGGCACAAGTCCTTCAATGAGGAGTAGACATCGCTGACTGGAAGGCTTAATGCCTCCGAGATTTCTCTCGCAGAGGAGCCGGAGGTTCCGACAGTCCTAAGATATTCGAGAATATCCCAAGCGTTTTCCCTCGAGAGGACACGAGCCTCAGCAGCAGAACTAATAGCATAATGCGCCGCGTACTTCATCTCACTAGCCGTCTGCGGCCTCGGATAATTCGGGATAGTATCAGAACGCTGTGTTGCCTCGCGAGTTGACTGCTTGAAGAGTTCAGAGGGAGACATGATGATATCTTCTATCGACTTGTCACCGCATCTCCCATCGTTCTTCGAACGAAGAGGGGATCACCACGACCAGTAAGTGTCGAGGAGTCGTCCCGAGAACTCCCAATTTCCGGAGGGGAGAGTGTGTCTTCACTCCTCTCAGGCTTCTTGCTCTTGTTACGCCCAGTCCTGCCTTCTTTGAAATCAGTTTCCGCTAGACCAATGAGAAATCCGCCGAACATTTCAGCCTTCGTAATGCTCCGCGTTATCAGTTCGACATCATGCAACCGAAGTATCGTTAGGAGCACGCTTTCGGACTTGTTTCTGACCATTATCTCCTCGATCAAGTGCTCAACTCTTTCTGGGCAAGGTTCTTCGCAAAGAATTGTTACGCAAGCATTTGTCGTTATCTGACCTTTCCAAAAGCTCATCGATGGAATTAGTGTGAAACCGTCGAAATACTTGGCGACAATGGCAGCTAGGCTTCCGTTATCCTGTGTGTATATGCAATACTCAAATCCAAACGTCAATGTCGCACGCACCTCCTCCACGAGATCTGTTACTTCGAAGGTTCAGTTCATCCGGACGAACTGAGTTAACCGTCGTGGGCCGTTCAGACCAGTAATCAGGAAGACAAAGGAAAGAAAAAAGGGTTTGTAGCAGCATGGTCATTCTTCGCCTTTCTAGAGGATTACTACTGTGCCGAGAGCGCCGCAACCTGTAGCGAGTAGACTTGCGCCTGCGAAGATGTCTGCGTCAGCTGTGGAAACGAAACCGATGCCCGTCACTATGGCTCCCGACTGGAAGGCTACGGCTGACTGGGACATCAGAACCGCTGCAGATTGGAAGGAGAGACTGGCTTGGGAAGCAAAGGTGGCCGCGGTTATCAAAGAGGCAGCGACTGTGCTAGATGTTGTGATGCTCGCCTCGCTTTGCATGATCACTGCAGCATTACTGACGAATGTTGCGGCGGTCTGAAATGCGATCGAGGCTTGTGCAGACGTTTGGGCGAGAACTGTGGTCGCAATGAAGGGTGCGCACCAGCAGGCTTGAGTGGCCGTAACTACGTCTGCTAGTACCACTGCGTTGGCTTGGACAATCACTGGCACGACAAGTAGAACTGCAGTTGCCGCCTGCGACTGAGCGATGATTGCTGCCGAGAATGATGTTGAGATCTGGGTAGCCGTGAAGTCGTCGATGTCCACTGTGGATTGTAGAGTTTCAGCAGTTTGTAGAGTAGTTGCCGCTTGGAAGAAGAAGCTGGCGCTGGTTTCGAGAGAGGTCGACAATTGCGAGACGTAGAATGCGGCTATTGCTAGGTTTGTGGCACTCGGAAAGCTTGACGCTGCTTGTAAAGCCACTACTGTTTGGGACGAGAGCGATTGCACGGTATCTAGTGACCATACAGCCTGTGACTGGAACATTGTGACAGACTGGAATGTGCTGGCTGCTTGGAATGCTGTGAAAGATCCTGTCTGCATGTCAACCATGGACAGTGAACTTATCGATTGCTGCGAAACCAATGTTGCTGTTTGGATGGACTGGATAGCGACCGCTGACTGTGAAGCGACCATGGATGCTGTTTGGATAGCCGTCAACGACTGAGCTGACAGTGCGG
>VBBA01000087.1 GCA_005888675.1 Candidatus Bathyarchaeota archaeon
ATCGCACTCTGCAAAGGGAACAAATCCAAGCAGCGCATTGCTCGGAGATTGAGAAGAATGGGTGGAACGGTGTACAACACAAGTCTTGCAAGCAGGGGAGTAGAGGTCCTTGGGGACTCTTAGCCCAAGGACAGAAATACTCCAACACCTTCTACTATTTGACCCAAAAGTCCTTGACAGATACATCACAAGCCGCAGTTGGGGCCGCGCTTACGGTCCTTATTCTCGCTACAGCTCTCGTTGCGCCTTTAGTCTACGTCGCGTTCTACGCGACTAACTATTCTTTCTTTCAGAAGGTAGTAGTCGTATTGGTATCCTTGATATTGGCGGTTGCCGTGGTTGCGGTAATGTGGATTGTATGGGCGGGTCGAAGAGGATTCATGCGGTCATGGTCCCACAGTCACAATCCGTGAGAAGAATGACAGGCTGAAGGGTGGTTCTGGCCTATTCTATGCTCAAGGGCTTGGTTCTCTCGGTGCTCTGAGGTTCGGGTTCTGGCTGTAGAAAAATAATGAGGGAGGGGGATCAATAACAATTCTTAGGGGTAAATTTCAAAAATGCCCGTAAAACTTTTTTTCTAGCAGATTTTTTTCCTCGTGGAATTCTTAGTGTTGAGGGGTGTTCCTCTCAATCTTGATGGGGGGGAGGAAACGTGGTGGATGTGAAAGTATTGGGAAAGTGTCTTTCACGTCTTGCGACTAGACGGACTACCCCACCCCTATTTTTACAACTTTATTTTTTTAAGCGCCTCAAAATGGATGAGATCATGCGAAATTCGTTCATTATGCTAGGAAAAGCATTTCGCGGAAACAGGTTTATTCATTTAAACATAGCGGAAATTCACGAGGGAGACATCGGGGCCAGAAAACATGCACGTATTTTGCCAATCAGAGCATGAAATGAGAGAATTCAGCTCTAGACGACCAAATAGCCTGAATTTTCTTAAGATTAAGATACATCTTAAGCGAGCGACGATTCCAGCCGCTAGGTTCTCTTGATATTCGTCATTTTCAACTTGAACTGGAGAGTCTTGCCAGCCATTGGATGTTTGCCTACTTTCCCGTAGGCCTTTTCGGGCGGAATGGTAACCTCACGCTCCTCATTCACCTTCATACCCATCAGAGCTTCTTCAAACCCGGGTATCACTTGACCCATACCTAGCTTCACTTGTAGAGGCTTGTAGTCTCGGGCAGGATTGTGCAATCCAGCTTTCATGGCCTCCTTTTCCATCGAAGTGTCAAAGACCTTGCCTCCCGGAAATCGTCCGACATAATGGACAAAAACTGTATCGCCCTTCTGCGCCTTGAGATCAGCAGTGCTCATACTTCCAAACTCCCGTCCTGGACCGTCACCAATGGAATAAAAGCTGATAGTCTCACGCGAACTTGCGGGCTCCCTGTCTCAAGAGCCGTGAACTCTTTGCGAGTTTGGATCTCTTCTTATCCACCTGATACCTTCTCAATTGCAACTGCTTACTCCGGGTGGCAATCATCTTGGCTGTAATCTTAGGATTGGGACTCCCGATAGTCTTGTAGCGTTCCAAATGGGTTTCGAGATTCAGAATCTTGCCAACTTCTCGGAGGATCGTGTCACTGTAACTTTTGCCAAGCAGTGTTCGCCACTCATCCGCTCCAAGTTCCTCGAGCCGGCGGTTCTCCTTTTGAGCAAGACCTACAGCCTGACCTACCATCCGATAGGCGTCTCTTGTTATAGCATTGGCTAACTCAGTAGCGGCCGTGAATTCCAGATGACGCTTTCCGGTGATGCTACTAGTAAGCCTGAGCTCTGGAATCAAACCCGACAATACTGATAGGCAGCCTCGAACAATGTCCAGAGAGCTCCACAATAACGGTGTGAGTTCTTGAAAGTCGAGGTTGTACCCAGTTGAGAGTCCATGCATGAGAGTAAGAGCAGACGCACCGTTCCCCGCCACAAGAGCACACCTAGCTCTAACGATCTCCAACGAATCCGGGTTCTTCTTCTGAGGCATTATACTACTTGTCGAAGTGAAAGCGTCAGGCAACTCCACACGTCCCACATCCTCGGAACTGTAGAAGATCAGATCCTGAGCCAATCTTGACAAGTCAGCAGCTATCAACGAACAGACGTTCAAGGTCTCAACAAGGAAGTCTCGGCCCGTAACGGCGTCGATCGAGTTCTCCACTATGCCATCGAAGCCTAGCAGCCTAGCGGTGAGGTGACGATCCAATCTGAAGCTTGACCCTGCAATGGCTCCTCCTCCGAGAGAAGATTGATTCACTCTAGCGAAGGTTTCCAAAATCCTTTGGTTGTCTCTTTCCAATGCGTCATGGATGGAAACAAGATAGTGAGCGAAGCTTACAGGCTGGGCGGGCTGTAGATGTGTGTAGCCGATGAACAATGATTTGGTATGTTTCTTTGCCAGCCGAAGTAATCTGTTCTCCAGATCGATCAGATCGTCGATAAGAGTCAGTAGCTGATTCCTCGATGCAATTCTGATGGCGGTTGCGACTTGGTCGTTGCGGCTTTTTCCGGTGTGAAGCCGACCGCCGACCTCCTTGCCGAGGATACGAGTGACCTCTTCTTCGATCAATACGTGAACGTCTTCCACTGATTCCCTAAACGGGGGAGCCTGCTCTATCTTGCTCAGGACTTGGAACAGTTTGTGAGCGTCTTGATTTTCTATCGCTTTTGCCTTTGCGAGAGCTATGACGTGGGCCTTGTTGACGAGGATTGTTTCACGCGATATTCTTCGATCGGCTTCGACCGATGAGATGAACCGTACCACCTCGTCCTTCATTTTTCCAAGCCGTCCGCCTCTGAGAATCTTTGACAATCAAGAACCCTCTCAAACTCGATGCTGCAATGGTGTTGCGGTCTCGAATGAGCTGTTCATGTACAATCTTGCCATGTTCCGGATTGCCATCGTTGTAACTCGGATGCTCTCAAGGTATTCGGGAATGGAAACGTGTTCGTTATCGGTGTGATCGAGAGCTGAGTTTCCTGGACCATAGGCAACCATTGGAATATTGTACTTCTCGGCCAGCAGGTTCATGTCACTTGTCCCGGTCTTCTTCACTAGTGTCGCTTGTTGTCCGGTCGTTTCTCTTATCGCCATCCTGAACGCCCTCACGATTGTTGAATCGTTATTTCCAAGGAATGCTGGGCACCTGTTTCCAAAAGAAGCGGATACTACTAGTTCGCCATGTGTGTTCTCTTGCACTCCTTTGCAGACGTTCACGATCTTTTGTTCCACAGCCTCAAGTGTTAGACTTGGCGGAATCCGGACGTCTACTTCTAATTGGGCGGAAGAGGGTATCGTGTTAGTGTCGTCCCCAGCCGTCATCTTTGTGACTGAGCCGGTCAACGCATTGAACTTTGAAGCTTCGTCATTCGTGAAGCATGAGGACTCTAGCTTCTTCCAGAGGTTGATGGCCTCGTCGAAGCTGTTCCTGGAGATCCATGGGGATGCAGAATGTCCGCCTTTTGTCGAGCACGTCAGTCTTGCCCGCAAATGTCCCTTGTAGCCAATCGTCACGTTTCGACTGCCGCTTGGTTCTCCGAAGACTCCGAGGTCGTAGGGCTGATGATCAGACATTACTTGCTGGATTCCTTTGGTTGAGGTCTCTTCCTCGACAACACCGACTAGGGTAGCGTGGAAGCTGGCTTCTTCGGTTCCTATTGCCTGGAGGCAGGCGACTATCATTGATGCTAGAGAAGACTTGGCATCCACAGCTCCTCGGCCATAAACGCGATCATTCTCTACCTTGACAGGTAGTAGTCCCGGGATCGTGTCCATGTGTCCACAGAGGAGTATTCTCGGCCTTCCGGTTCCGATCTCTCCTATCACGTTGCCGGCCGGGTCCATCTTAGTCTCGAGTCCGTTCCTCCTTAGTTCGGAATCTAGAAAGCTTGCAATTTGGTTCTCGCTGCCGCTGGGGCTGTATAGGTTCAGCATGGACCGGAGGAGAGTTACCGGATACTCACTTTCTCCGGTCGTCCAATCTAGGATTGCTTGACTAGGATTCATTCTTACTGCCCATTAATCATAGAATCGATGTGCTGCACATTTTTCAAGGATGCAATCCTATCGTGTCAAGGCCTGTCCTTTCGTCAAGTCCGGCCATGACATTGTAGCATTGCACGGCTGCTCCAGCCGCTCCCTTGGTAAGATTGTCAATTGCGGACATCACAAGGAGTCGATTCACATGAGCATCAGTTTCGAAGCCTATATCGCACAGGTTCGTTCCAATGACGTTTTTCGGGTTAGGGAGCCCAAACAATCCCTTGTTGTCGGACACCATTCTGATGAACGGCTCATTCCCATATTCTCCCCTGTACGCTTTCCATACATCTTTCTTCTCGACTTGTCCTCGAGTGAAGGCATGAATTGTAACGAGTATTCCTCTCACCATTCCAACCGCGTGCGGCGTGAAAGCGACCTTGACGTTTCCGCCATTGAGTTGCCCCAATTCCTGTTCGATTTCTGGCGTGTGCCGATGCCCCACAATTTTGTATGGACGCACGCCTCCCTCCCGTTCAGGATGGTGACTACCCATGGAAGGGCCCGCGCCTGCGCCTGATGAGCCGATTTTGGCGTCTATTACTATGTGCTCTTTTTCTACGATGCCTGTTTTGACCAGTGGCGCGAGTCCGAGTATTGACGCTGTGGCCATACATCCCGGAACCGCTACCAGCTTGGCATTGCGGATGTCTTCCCTGTGTATTTCGGGCAGACCATAAACTGCTTTCTCCAGCAATTCGGGATGCTCGTGCTTTGTATGATAGTACTCTGGGTATGCTTCTGGATTCTTCAACCGGAAATCTGCTGCCAGGTCCACTATCTTGGTTCCTTGGTCGAGAAGCTGCGGGACTAGGCCAGCTGATTTCCCGTGCGGGAGCGCAGTGAAGACTAGATCATTGTCATTGTGTGTTGCCAAACTCTTGTCGTCGAATCGCAGGTTTGTTCTTCCTCTGAGGTTGGGGTGAACTCTGTACAATGGCTCTCCGGCGAATCGTTGTGATGTTACGCGAGTGATCTTGCAGTCTGGATGGTTGATCAAGAGGCGAAGTAATTCTCCACCTGCGTATCCTGAACCTCCGAGAATTGAGACCTTCAACCTCTATCTTCTCGTCATTCCCACAGCGTATTTGATGAGTAGACCTGGAATGTCAATTCCTGTAGCCTTGACTGTTGCTTTGAATTCGGTAGTGTGATTCACCTCATGTACGACCAGTCCATTCTTACTTTCCATTAGATCAACTCCAAATGCTCCTCCGCCCATCGATTTCGCGGCACGAACACTGAATTCCTCGATCTCTGGGGTGACTGGACAGTTCTCAACGCGTCCTCCTAAGGCTGCATTAGTTCTCCATTCGGAATCGGTAGCGTACCTGTACATGGCAGCTACAACATGATCTCCGATGACGAATGCTCGAATGTCTCGTCCGGGCCGGTCAATTTTTTCTTGAAGATAGTACACTTGCTGGATAGGGTGTAGGTACTCTCTGGATTCGATTATTGACTTGGCCATTTCCTGATCTTTGAGAAGAGTGACAAGGCGTCCCCAGCTTCCCACTACCGGTTTGATCACTGCAGGATAGCCAAGCTTGTCCAATGCTTGTATGGCCGATTCTTCCGTGAACGCCAAGAATGTCTTTGGAGTAGGAATCCCTGAGTTTGCAAGCCTGATCGAGGCGAGGAGTTTGTTGCCGGCTGTTGAGAGTGCCTCGAATGAGTTTACAACAAGGACTCCGCTCGATTCGAGGGTCGCGGTAACATGGAGGCCTCGGAAGTAGGATATGCATCTTTGTAGGATGACGTTTGTAATCTCGAATCTGTTGGGGAAGCCGGTGACTGGGAAGGGCGTTGTGTTTGTGTCGTAGAGCTTGAGGTCAACCTGTTCTCTTTTGGCGGCGTCGATGAGCATCCTCTCGTCAGGTCTGATCTGATCGTAGACGAGACCTATGCTGGTGGTCACTCTCCCCAGTCCTCCTTTTCAAGGACGACCGGTTTGACCGTGCGTTCTTGGCCTGCAAGGGCTATCTCAAGGTCGAGCCCGCAGTCTGGGCACGACACTATCTCACCGTTCACCGCGTCGTCTGGGACGGAGACAAGAGCTTCACAGTCTGGACATTTCTCACTGGACAAAGTGTCACCTCCTATCTCGTCAGAGTCAAAATTTTCTCGCTTGCAACTTGTCTTGCTATGCCGTTTGGGCTTTTTCCTGTGGCCTCGACAAAAACTTGGACTGGGCCAGTCGCTTCTGTGCGTTTGCAAGCACTGTTGGCATTGCCCATATTTCTATGAAGCCGTTAGACCAGGACTGGTCGAATGTGCTGGCTGAAGTGTAAGTCGCGAGGTTACTCTCGTACAATGACAGTGGTGAGTTTCTCCCGACCACTTGCACTGTTCCCTTGAAAATTTTCAACCGTACCTGTCCGACGACACGTTCTTGGGTTTTTTCGATGAATGCGTCGAGAGCTTCCCTTAGTGGGTCGTTCCAGAGGCCTGTGTAGACTAGCTGAGCCCATTCCTTGTCTACGTAGTGTTTGAAGGATAGTTCGTGGCGTGTTAGGACAGTTTTCTCTAGTTCTCTGTGAGCCTCGATGAGTATGGTTGCGGCAGGGCACTCGTAGACTTCACGCGATTTTATCCCTACTAATCGATCCTCAATGTGATCGATCCGGCCCACACCATGTTTTCCGCCGATGAAGTTGAGGTCTCTGATGATCTCTACCGGTCCAGCGCGTTTGCCGTTGAGTGCGACGGGGACTCCGTTATCGAATTCTATCTTAACATACTCAGGTTTGTCCGGAGTTTTTTCTGGAGGGCTTGTCCACTCGTAAACTTCTGGGGGAGGCTCAGTTTCTGGATTCTCTAGTGCGCCACATTCTATGGATCGACCCCAAAGATTTTGGTCGACACTGTAAGGGTTCCCAAGATCTACTGGAACAGGTATTCCGTGTTCCTCCGCGTATTGAATCTCTTCCTCTCTTGAGAGGTTCCATTCTCTAGCGGGTGCAATGATCTTCAGTGCAGGATCGTAGGACTTGACCGCAACCTCGAATCTCACCTGGTCGTTGCCCTTTCCAGTACATCCATGAGCTACACCGACGGCTCCTTCTTTGTGGGCGAGATCGACAAGTTTGCGAGCGATGAGGGGTCGAGCCAAGGCCGTGCTCACTGGATATTTCCACTCGTACAATCCGTTGGCTTTGATTGACGGGAAGACGTAGTCTTCGACGAACTCTCTCTTCACGTCGAGGGTGTGATGGCTAACTGCGCCAACGTCTTTGGATTTGGTTGCAATTTGGGCGAGATCGTCTGCCTGGCCAACGTCTAGAGTTAGGGTTACGATATCGACGCCATATTTTTCTCGCATCCAGTGAATTGCTACTGAGGTGTCGAGGCCTCCCGAGTAGGCTAAGACTATTTTTTGACTCACGAAAATGTACTCTTCCTTAATGATACCGTATTTGTTGCTCGGGCTTGGTTATGGAATCCTTAATAAGGATTATTGGTGCAATGATGGAAGCGTTGCCCCTCGAGAAAGTGGCTCGGTTAGAACCTGAGTCTGTTTTGGATGCCGTAGATTCTTCGGAGCTTGATGATACTGATCGCGGAATATTGAGGCGGTTGCAGAAGGATGCTCGAGCATCGTTCAAGAAGATAGCCGACGAGATTGGCGTAAGTGAAGCGACGGTATTCGTTCGCGTGAAGAAACTTCAGGAGAAAGGAGCGATACGAGGCTTCTTCGCAATCGTCGACGCGAAAGCGGTTGGAAAGTCTCTGACTGCAATCATTCTGGTGAGAGCGATGCCGAGAAGCTTTCCAGGTATGCTTGATGGTTTGAAGAAAATTGACGATGTTTATGAGGTATACGATGTTACAGGACAATACTCTTCCATCATCAAAGTCCGAGCCGCCAATACTGACGAGTTGAGCAAGGTTATCGACAGGATTGGCATGGTCGACGGCGTTGCCGGAACTGAGACAATAATAGTATTAAGAACCGTCAAAGAAGACCCCAGCGTGAAGATTTGATCGTCGCGACCCTATACAGGCATCGCTGAGAGGGCTGTGAGAGGGCAGAATTGGAAGAAAACGGGAAGCACGCCGTCCTCGCCCTCGAAGATGGGACGATCCTTTACGGGCGTGGCTTCGGAGCAGAAACCCAAGTCACGGGCGAAGTGGTTTTCAACACTTCAATGTTCGGCTATCCAGAACTACTGACTGATCCTTCATACTACGACCAGATCGTTGTGATGACCTACCCGATCATCGGCTCCTACGGTGTTCCCAAACATTCGATCCAAGACAAGCACGGGTTGCCCTTGCACTTTGAGTCGGACTCGATAAAGGTCAAGGGCTACGCGGTTCACACTCTATCATCTCCCAGTCACTGGGCCTCGGAGATGCCATTGAATGAATGGCTGGAGAAAGAACACGTCCCCGGAATACAAGGAATCGACACACGCAGCATCACAAAGAAGCTCAGGGTCAACGGGACAATGCTTGGATTCTTGAAGGTTTCAAGTTCCGAACCTGACAGG
>VBBA01000088.1 GCA_005888675.1 Candidatus Bathyarchaeota archaeon
AAATCTTGTGCAACAATAGTGATAGAGATATTGTTACCCTGAGATGGTCACGATATGAGCGAGAAAGTGATACCGTTGACTCTTGAGCAGAATTGCTCAACAAAGCACGTGATGTTTCGTGATGGCGCCGGGAGTGGGATTTGAACCCACGTGGGCCTAAGGCCCATCGGATCATCGCAGCCCTGAAATCATGTGGCTTAGCAATCCGACGCCATACCTGGCTAGGCGATCCCGGCAGGAAACAGTGTAGTCGACTTTTGTTGGTCTAAAAAACCTTGTAATGACTTGGACGAGACTTCACTCTGGAGGACACATTTGGTCAAATCCGTAATCAGAAAAATGAATCAGTTCAGGTGATCTGGTAAAACGCCAGCGTGACTCGAAGGCGCGGACTGGTGCTAGGCTGTGTGAAGATCGCCTATTGCTTGTTTGGCGCTTAGTCTGACTAGATTTACTAGTCCTCATTCGAGACTCAATCGAGAAAAACATGTGGAGGCAAACCTCGGCGGGTCTCGAAAATACCCCTGTCGCCCACGGAATGATAAGTCATTTATTGTAGATCAAGCGCTCGGTAATCAGATTTATTAGAGGGACGGCGGGCGTTGCCCATGCCCGGTAGGTAGAAGATACCCCATCTATCTCCCCGCCCGAGGTAAGTATTTGGTCAAGAAGCAAGATAAGGAGAAGAAACTCTCTTACGACGTTTTTGCCCACGAGCTAGCCCCTAGACACATACTCCTCTCCGAAGAGGAAGCGAAGCAGGTCCTGGCGAAATATCACATCAAACCCTTCCAGTTACCATACATCAAGGTAACCGACCCTGCTGCTCGAACTATCGGTGCCAAGCCCGGCGATCTTGTCAGGATAATCAGGAAGAGCCAGACGGCTGGCGAATCTGACTTTTACCGGTACGTTGTGGAGGAATTCTAACAATCATGGGAATATCAGTAGACCATTTGTGGAATCTTTCGAAGGAATTCATCCGAGATAGCGGACTCGTCCGACAACACATCGACAGCTACAACGATTTTGTCGAGAGAGGATTACAGGCCATTGTAAACGAGGTGGCGGATCTCCCGATAGAGATCGGAGACTATCCGCTGAAGATTAAACTTGGAAAGATAGAGATCGGCGCACCCAGAGTTATCGAGGTGGACGGGACCGAGAGGTCGATCTACCCTGCTGAGGCACGAATCAGAAACCTCACCTACTCAGCGCCACTCCATATGGAAATGATCCCTGTCATCGGGGAGCGAGAAGGTCAGCCGGAGATGGTCTACATTGGAGATCTTCCGGTCATGCTCAAGTCCAAGATCTGTTTGCTCTCGAGACTGAACCCCGAAGAACTTGTGGCGGTTGGCGAAGACCAGCTCGATCCAGGTGGTTATTTCATCGTCAACGGAAGCGAGAGAGTAATTGTCGCCTTGGAAGATCTTTCGGCCAATCGCATACTCGTTGATACAGAGCATACGGGTGTGAATCCTACGTACAAGGCGAAGATCTTCTCGACCACAGTGGGCTTCCGGGCAAGGATAGAGGTCACGATGAAAGGTGATCGAGCAATTTACGCTACCATGCCAGGCATCCCGAGCGACATACCGCTAATGATAATGATGCGGGCGCTCGGCCTAGAAGAGGACTCCAAGGTCGCAGAGCTCGTCAGTGTTGATCCGAAGGTTCAAGATGAACTTGAGTCATCATTCGAGAAGGCGCTAGAAGCTAACAATCCGAAAGACGCTTTACTCTACCTAGGGAACAGGCTTGCCCCAGGACAGGTGGACGAGTACCGTCTGAGAAAGGCAGAGTCGGTGCTCGACCGAAACTTCCTTCCCCATCTTGGAAGGACACCGGCCGATCGTAGGGAGAAGGCTCTATTCCTAGCAGAGATCGCTGCAAGAATAATCGAGGTCAAACGAGAAATTAGAACCGTCGATGACAAGGACCATTATGCGAACAAGAGGCTCAAACTCGCAGGAAGCTTGCTGGCAGAGCTGTTCCGAATCTCATTCAGAAACCTGACCCGCGACCTGAAATATCAACTCGAACGAATAACGATAAGACGACACATCGAATTCTCGATCGCCAATGCAATCCGTCCGGGAATAATAACCGAACGTGTCCAGCATGCTATTGCCACTGGAAATTGGGTGAGGGGAAGAATTGGAGTAACCCAATTGCTCGACAGGACGAACTTCATCAGCACGCTCAGCCATCTGCGGAGGCTACAGTCCCCGCTAAGCCGCAGCCAACCCAACCTTGAAGCCCGAGACTTACACCCAACACATTACGGACGACTGTGTCCCAACGAGACACCTGAAGGATCCAATTGTGGACTCGTCAAGAACTTAGCACTGTCAAGTAGTATCAGCGTCGGCATAGACCCACACGAGATGGTCGACCGGCTTAGAAGAATGGGCGTGACCACCGTCGAGGAAGCGGACCGGAGACTTCGAGGAGCCGGGGGCAAGGTCTTCGTCGACGGAATAATCGCAGGCTACACCAAAGATCCTGCGGCGTTGGCCGAGGAGCTGCGAGAATACCGACGGCAGGGGAAGATTAGCACTGAGGTCAATGTCGCCTTCCATCCTTCCGAGAAAGAGGGTGGCAGGGACGAATTGTATGTAAACTGCGACGCTGGACGTGTTAGGCGTCCACTCCTAATAGTCGAGGACGGCCTTCCGAGGATTAGCGAGGACCACATCACACAGCTCGAGCAGGGCAGGGTCACATGGCAAGACCTGTTACGAATGCAGGTTGTCGAATTGCTCGATGCTGACGAGGAAGAGAATACTCTAGTAGCCATGTATGAAAGCGATCTGCGGAAAGACCACACGCACCTCGAGATCGCACCCTATGCAATGAATGGAATCGCTGGCAGCCTCATACCCTTCCCAGAACACAACCAGTCCCCTCGAAATGCATACGAATCCGCGATGTCCAAGCAAGCCCTCGGAGTCTTCTCTACAAACTTCTTCACGCGCGTCGACTCCCGTTCCCATCTCCTCCATTACCCGCAGGCTCCGATTGTGGACACTCGACCCATGGAGGTCTTCAATTATCATCAGCGCCCGTCGGGACAGAATGTTGTCGTGGCTATACTTTCCTTCCAGGGCTACAATATGGAAGACGCGATCATTGTCAACAAATCGTCCGTCGACCGTGGCCTATTCCGATCAACCTTCTATAGGATCTATGAAGCAGAAAGCCGACAGTATCTTGGCGGTCTGAGGGACAAGTTCGAGGTTCCCGAGGCGGGGATACGAGGCTACAGAGGCGACAGGTACTATCGCCTTTTGGAAGAAGACGGGATCATCTCACCAGAATCCGACGTCACAGGCAACACTGTCCTAGTGGGAAGAACCAGTCCGCCCAGATTCTTGGAAGAGTACCGAGAGTTTGAGGTGCGCGGACCTACTAAACGAGACTCTTCGGTGACGATGCGTCCTTCGGAGCAGGGAACAATAGATCAGATATTCATCACAGAATCGATCGAAGGGAGTAAACTCGTCAAGGTCAAGGTCCGAGACTTGCGCGTTCCAGAGCTAGGCGACAAGTTCGCGAGTCGACACGGACAGAAGGGAGTCATTGGATTACTGGTCCCACAGGAAGACATGCCGTTCACAGTTGACGGCGTTGTCCCAGACGTCGTGATCAATCCTCACGCCATCCCATCAAGGATGACCATCGGCCAATTTGTCGAAACTCTTGGCGGCAAAGTGGCTAGTCAAGTGGGCGAGTTAATGGACGGCACATCCTTCGAGAACATAGGACCGCATGCAATAAGCGAGATTCTTGGAAAGCTTGGATTCCAGAAGAGTGGCCGGGAAACCCTCTACAATGGAATAACCGGTGAGAAGCTAGCTGCCGATTTATTCATCGGAGTGGTCTACTACCAGAAACTTCACCACATGGTCGCTGACAAGATGCACGCACGAGCACGCGGACAGGTACAGATGCTGACGCGGCAGCCCACCGAGGGACGTGCCCGCGGAGGAGGACTCCGATTCGGTGAGATGGAGAGAGACTGCTTGATCGGACATGGCGCTTCAGCACTCTTGAGAGACAGATTGTTGGAGGAATCGGACAAATACACCGCATACGTTTGCGAAATATGCGGGACACTAGCATACTACGATATCAAACAGAACAAGTACATCTGTCGAATTGACGGTGAAAAAGCCACTATTTCACCGGTTTCGATATCGTACGCGTTCAAACTCCTCGTCCAGGAACTAATGTCACTTGGCATAGTTCCACGACTAAGCTTGGAGGAGCGAGCCTAACAATGTCAATCACCGTGATGGAAGAACCTAGCAAGATCATACAGGGAATCAGGTTCACACTCGTCTCCCCAACCGAGATCAGGAAACTGTCAGCCGTCGATGTACAGGCCGCCGATACCTATGATGAGGACGGTGTACCGATCACATCTGGATTGATGGATGGACGTCTCGGAACTTTGGAGCCACGCCAGAAATGCAAGACATGTGGCAACACCGCCTCAGCATGCCCAGGCCACTTTGGCCACATCGAGCTCGCAGAACCTGTCATACACTCTGCGTTCGCCAAACTCATCCATCGCTATCTCTCGATCACATGCCGCAACTGTGGACGCATCCTCCTCACGGAGGAGAAGATCGAAAAGTACAGGGCACGCCACGCAGAACTAAAACAACGACTCAACACCGTCCCCGACGCTTTCCTCGACGAGGTAATCAAGGATGCAAAAAAGACCCAGCAGTGTCCCCACTGTGGCCAAAGACAGTACGCGGTCGAGCATGGCAAGCCGACCACATTCCATGAAATAGTCGAGGGCGCTCCGGTCCGGCTTACTCCAAGCACGATAAGAGAGCGATTGGAGCGTATTCCGGACGACGATCTCATCCTGTTAGGAATGGACCCGAAGGCGGCCAGGCCAGAATGGGCTGTGTTGCAGGTAATGCCGGTGCCGCCAGTGTCTGTTAGACCGTCCATCACTCTTGAGTCCGGCATCAGGTCGGAAGATGATCTTACACACAAACTGGTCGATATTATCAGGATCAACCAGAAACTTCGAGAAGCACTCGAATCCGGTGTCCCAATCAACATTATCCAAGAACTCCACGAACTCCTCCAGTACCACGTCACCACCTACTTCGACAATGAAGTCTCCGGCCTGCCGCCTGCTAGGCATAGGTCAGGCAGGGCACTGAAGACCTTGTCACAGCGTTTGAAGGGGAAGGAAGGACGATTCCGAGGAAACCTCTCCGGCAAACGAGTGGACTTCTCCGCAAGAACGGTCGTGTCTCCCGATCCAAACCTAGACATTAACGAGGTCGGGGTTCCGCTTGATGTTGCGAGCAGACTAACTATTCCAGAAAAGGTCACTAATTACAATACAGAAGCGATGAAACGACTGATCGAGAACGGTCCTGACAATTATCCGGGTGCGCTCTACATCGTACGTCCAGATGGTAGAAGAGTCCGCCTCGAATTCGTTACCGACCGGAAGGTTGTCGGAGACTTGATCCAACCCGGTTTCGTCGTTGAGAGGCACTTGCGAGACGGAGACATCGTGCTGTTTAACAGACAGCCGAGCCTTCATCGCATGTCCATAATGGCGCACCGCGTCCGTGTTCTACCGTACAAGACCTTCAGGCTCAACCCGGCCGTCTGCACGCCCTACAATGCAGACTTTGACGGTGACGAGATGAACCTGCACGTTCCTCAAGGCGAAGAGGCCAGGACAGAGGCAAGACTCCTCATGCAGGTCCAAGACCAGATACTGTCACCTAGATACGGGGGACCGATTATCGGCGCGATCCGAGACTCTCTCACTAGCGCATTCCTCCTGACCCAGAAATCGACCATGCTGACTAGGCATGATGTGACCAAGCTGCTTTCGGCCGCGAACTATGAGGGTCCTACACCGGAACCGTCTGTTTCAAAGCCGGAGGAATTGTGGACGGGCAAACAGATCTTCAGCATCGTTCTGCCGAAGGGGTTCAACTTCGTTGCCAAGTCCAATCTTTCTAACTATTACAAGTGTGAAGACTGCGACAAGGGCATAGTTCACGACTGTCCATACGATGCGTTCGTCGTCATCAAAGACGGCGTCCTCGAACAGGGCGTGATCGACAAGAACGCCATAGGCGCAGAACGGTCGGAGAGTCTTTTCCATCGAATCGTCAAAGACTACGGTACGGAAGAGGGAAGACGCTTCCTCAACAGTGTCACCAGACTACTCAACAGGTACATGGAGCTGAGAGGCTTCACATACGCGATGGACGAGCTGCAAATACCCGAGACTACCCGAGAAAAGATTTCCAAGGCGATTCAGAAGGCAGAGGAGAAAGTGAACGAGTACATCGCCAGCTACCAACAAGGCACACTGGAAAGATTGCCAGGCCAGACCCTTGAGGAATCGCTTGAGATCTACATCATGAACGAACTGTCCAAGGCACGCGATAGTGCCGGAGACTTTGCGGATCAATTTTTCCAGATGGACAACAGCGGTGTCATCATGAGCAGAGCCGGTGCGAGAGGCTCCACATTGAACATTGGACAGATGACTGCATGCGTCGGTCAACAATCAATCCGGGGACAACGAATCTTACGGGGCTATAGAGGACGGGCAATGTCATTCTTCCGTCCAGGCGACGCAGGCGCGGCCGCTAGAGGATTCGTCTATAATTGCTACCGGGACGGATTGGATCCGATAGAATTCTTCTTCCACGCAATGGGAGGCAGAGAAGGTCTCGTCGATACAGCAGTTAGAACCCAGCAAAGCGGATACATGCAACGGCGGCTCATCAACGCCCTCGAACACTTACGCGTCGAATACGACGGTACAGTCCGGGACTCTAGAGGCAACATTATCCAGGTCAGATATGGAGAAGATGGCGTAGACACTGCAAAGAGCGACCATGGAAAGGCCGTGAATGTTGACCGCTTGGTCGAACGAGTGAGACTCACAATGAGGAAGGGCACCGCAGCCACGAAGGATACGATAGAGAA
>VBBA01000089.1 GCA_005888675.1 Candidatus Bathyarchaeota archaeon
ATCCGATGGACCCAAAGACTTTTTCCTAAGCCGAGTCCTCCTTTCCTACTGCCAGCCTTCTTCCGCCTGCCCATCCGTTCTCTAGCCCGTCCTCGACTCACTCCCTTTTTCGGAAGTGCACGAATCCGACCTTCTCTAATCAAAGTGGCTATTTCCTGTCGCGTGATAGCTGACCCAACTCGGTCGCCTTCTTCAGGGTCAATCCATACTCTGGTTTCGCCGGCTTTCAGTAAACTAGCAGCTATCCGTCGTTGACTACGAAGGCTCACTTGTTACTCTCCTCTTCTGATTCTTCTTTCGCGCTGATCGTTCGAGTTTCTGTATCGTCTTCAGCCGCAGAATTTGTTTCCTCCTCCTCCGTAATAGAGGCTGATTCTACATCAGGCTGCTCGACTCCATTCGTTTCGGACCCGACATTGGGCTCTCTTTCTGGAAGGGCTTCCTCGACCGGTCTCGTTGCTGGTTCCATTGTTCCTGGATTAGCTATCTTGACCTTCAGCTGGCGAGCCTTCTCTAGGAAAATAAGTCGCTTCTTTTCGCCGAGCTGGTGACTGAAACGGACAATGTGTTTCTTTGAATCGATCCCGTCAAAGTCTTTCTCCTGCTTGACTAGCCTTTCTTCTAACCCGCTAGGGTGTAATCCTCGAATTGATCCTTCTGTTCTGAATCCCACGTTTGGCTTTCTTGGCCAACCGCTAACCTCTAGCCTAATTCTACTCGTGCCGCCTCTGGGTCTTCGCCAGGCTGGTTTGACCCTTTTGAGTCTCCAGCTCTCTTGACGTTTGAAGCGTCTCGCCAAATCCTATTTCTTTCCTCCCTTCTTCTCCTCAACCGCTCCTTTCAGTGAACCTTTGCCGGAGATGTATATCCCGTCAAGAAACACTCTGAGATCCTTTTTCTTGATTTTGGTGGCATTCTGAATATTTGCCGCAGTCTGGCTGACGCTCGCAAGGCTTGATCCTTCGACGACAACATCTTCGCCTTTAACAGTCACCTTCACGTTCTCCAGTATCTTCGCGTGTCTTGGGGTTTTCTCGCCTGTGAAGTTTTCTATCCTGACTTCCTTGTTCTTCTCATCTGCTTTTATCGTGACTGGGAAGTGGGCGTAGACGCTCTTGAGTTCGTACCTATACCCATCAGTCACGCCTTTGAGCATGTTGCGAATGTGTGCGGCCGCTGTGCCGAGCATTCCAAGTTCTCTCTTACGAGGCCAAATGGTTGTGATGACTATGCCATCGTCTTTCCGAGCGAGTGTCACGGGAAGGTGAGACAGGTCTTCCTCCAGAGTTCCTAGTGGACCGTTTACGCTTACTCGTCTTCCTTCTAGCCGCACAGTAACGTTCTCCGGAACTCGGACTGTGCGCTCGACGCTTTCTTGCCTAACCATGGCTCTCGAAATCTCCTCTATTCCCTCTATTCCCTAGAAGACGTAGCCTAGGAGTTGGCCTCCGATGTTTTGATCTTTCGCTTCCTTGTGCGCCATTACACCCTTAGCCGTGGTGAGGATGAGTATCCCGACATCCCTAGATGGTAGGTATTGCTTTCCCCACTTTTCCAAGTCTTCGACTGTGGCTGAGAATCTCGGACGAACGCTGCCACAATCGTTGACTCTTCCTAAGAGTTGGATCTTGAACTTGCCGCCTCGTCCGTCATCAACGAACTCGAACTCCCCTACGTAGCCGTACTTTTGCATCACTCTCAATACGTGACCCATTAGCTTCGAGGCCGGGTAGACTATGCATTCGTGCTTGTGTCGCTCTTCGTTATTGAGGATCGAAGAGAACATGTTAGATATTGGCTCCATCAGATCATCAAATCCATTTTCACGAGTACTTCTTGAACCCTAGGCTCTCAGCTACTTCCCTGAAGCATTGACGACAGAAGTTTAGCCCGTATTTTCTTATCACTGGGCCTGTTTGACCGCATCGTTTGCATGGTCTGCTTCCCTTGCCATATTTTCGTATCTTCTTTGGCTTGATCTTTGCCATTATTTTCTCAACCTACGACCTGTATTGGGTAGTTGGACTGGATGAAGTTGATCGCTTCTTCCTGTATGACTCTGTGGGACTTGCTAATCCTTGCAGGCCTTATAGATTTCCTCTTGATCCTATAGCCCGGTCGTTCCAAAGTGACGTGCACTGTGGCTCCGAATATCCCGAGCTCAGGGATATACTTGGTCCCGGGTATTTCGATGTGTTCCTTTATGCCGAAGCTGAAGTTTCCGTAATTATCGAAGCAAGTCTTGTTGACTTTGTTGGAAACTGCTTCTAAGGCTCTCTTTAGGAATTCTCCTGCCTCATCTCGCCTTAGAGTGACGACTGTCGCGATGGGCTCTCCCTTTCGAACGTTAAAGTCCTTGACGGATTTGCGGGCTCGCTTCGTAGCGGGCGTCTTGTTAGTCAGTTGGTTGAGGACTTTTTTGGCCCTCTCTAGGGGATCACCGGACTTTCCTGTAGCTATGTTGAGAGTTAGCTTGCCAATCCTTACAGCCCGCATCGGATTCGCGTCCCTTTCTGTATCTTCAACAGTCTTGCCTGGGATTGTTGTCAATGTCATCTTCGCTCACCTATCCTAATTTCACGAGGGGCATTTCTGCTCCGATTGGCATGACATAATCAGCAGGCGTATCGAACGTCTCATTCTCTGCCTCTAACCTTACCATTTTTCGTCTCGCGTAGGTTCCCGGGGTTATTTGGGCAAGTTTTCCGTAGGCGCCTTGGTTCCTGCCATCGGTGACTAGGGCTATAGTGCCTGGTTGAAAGGAGATCACACGGATCACCTTCTGATCGGGGATCGAGAGTTGAAGTGAACTTCCGACTCTAATGTCCTGTTCGGATTTTTGCCTCTGCTCTTTACCGTAGAGTAAGGTCCGTCCATCGTGTAGACTAAGCTGGCGGCCCCCTTGCCTGACAGTGCTCTTTCCGGTCACTTTGCAAAGTTTGTATTTTGCCTCGTTCTCAGTTATCGGTGTGAGTTGTAGTCCACCTCCTCGCTTTGGCAATACTCGGAAGATCTGATTGGCCCCTTCTATCTGGACGACATCCATCAATCCAACGGGAAATCGGTGATCTCTACGAACCACCCCGTCAACTCTAACATGGTCAGAGTCGATGATTCGTTTCGCTTCGTGAGCAGTTTTCGCGTATCCTAGAATATCTCTCAATAGAAGTACGAGGGGGAGACTTTTCTCGCGCGCGTGCGGGCCCGGCCTAGTCATTGGGGCCCAAGTCTCTTCTTTACGATGTAGAGGCCAGAAGCCGGGCGATGGTTCGCGCTTCAGCTGTCTTGAGCCGGCCTTTCTTCCCATCTAGGCTGCCTCCTCGGTATCCCTATCCCTTGCGGTTTTGGCCTTGTCTTCAAGGAGGCTGCTTCTCCATTTGTCGGAGAGGTTGAGGTTTGTGAGTATCACTTTGCTCGCGTGGACCGAAAGACGGGAAGATTTCCCCCCCGCGGTTTTTTCACGGGTCATTCCTTCGACAAAGACCCTAGAGTGTGTTCTGTCTATCGTGTCTACCTTGCCCTCGAGCCCGGCGAATTCCCCCCGTAGCACCCTGACGCTGTCTCCTTTTCTGATGGGGACTGCGCGCGTGCTGTACCTAGTTTTCAGATCGTCTGCTAGATGGGCAGACACCCGTCTCTTTTGTGATGAAGGATCATTTCTTGATTGTCGATTCATCGTCTATATCACAGTGCTCGCTAGATTTGCAACCCTTGGCCAGCGTTCTGCCGCCTCTTTGGCCACGGGGCCTCTTATTTCCGTGCCCTTAAGTTCGCCTTCCGGCGTCATGATCACAGCTGCGTTATCCTCAAAGGTCAGTCTCGTCCCGTCGGGCCTTCTTACTGCCCGAACCTGTCGAACTACAACCGCCGGAAAGACTATCTTGCGTAGATCTGGCGCTCCTTTTGCCACAGACACCATTATCATGTCTCCGACGCAAGCGGCTGGTTTTCGCCTCAAGCGGCCACGATAACCTCGGACGTTGATTAGCTTCAATTCTTTTGCGCCGGTATTGTCCGCACAGACGAGCCTCGATCCTATTGGCAGACCGCGGGCGATCCTTGGGCGGTACTCGACCATCCCCCTTGCGCTTACGGCTCTCGTCTTCGGTGCTGGCAATCTAGGCTGAAGATCCTCCCACTTTTTCGACCACGACGAAGTTGACTTCTTTGCTGAGTGGTCTGCACTCGGCTATAGTCACCTTGTCGCCAGTCACGGCTGCGATGCAAGGTGGATTGTGGGCGAGCATTTTGCCGCGCCTTCTCTCGTACCTAATGTATTTTGGGTAGTAGTGGAGATAATTGCGTTCTATGGAAACGGTCCGGGGAGTTTTGGAGGATGCGACTACGCCTTCGAATATTCTTCCTCTAACCGAGACCTTACCGTGGTAGGGGCAGAGCACGTCGTTGCAACCCGCCTTGGGAGGCTTAGCGTCGAGTCCGATGTTTCTTACTACCATTTTCCAATTCCTCTCTTGACCCTATCCTCTGGACGATATCGAACTGTTTCTCCCTCTACCGCTACTGACTGGTTGCTTGGTAGCTGTACGAGAAAGCTTGATTTTTCCTTGGCGACTTTGAGCGATCGATGATCGGTGCGGATTGTGAGCATATTCCTAGACTCATCTTCCACTTTTCCGGTTACTCCGCATATTCCAGGATCCGAGGCGGATAATACCTTGACTCTGAGGCCTATCCATTCATGTGCTCTAATCGTGCTGGGATCAATAGGCATCTGGTTATGCTACCTCCTCCTTTGCCAACGGTGCAACGGAGGTCTGGTTCAGCGCCGTTAGTAATCGTGCTATGGTTCGTCTGAGTTCTCGTATCCTAGCGGGGTTGTCAACGGTTCCGCCAGATTTGACTGAAGTCCGAAGTTGTGCAAGCTCTGCCCGGAGTTCTGTGACTCGCTTCCTCTTCTCCTCAGGAAGGAGCTGGTTCATCTCACGTTTCCTGAGTACTGGCAACTTCCTCTTGCTTCTCCTTTGCCTCTATCACGATTGGTGCGGCATCCTCCGCTTTCTCCTCGATTGACGGTGGCTCGCTTGTCGCTGTTTCTGATGCCGCCACAGCTGTTTCCGTTGCGACAGGTTTATCGCCGATGGCTGCGGCTATCTGTGGGATTTCAGCTTTGATAACTGGATGATCGAAGACGTCGATATTAGGCGGGAGGATACGTACCTTAATCCCGAACAGTCCTTGTTTCAATTGAATGTCCTGTACCGCTTCTTTCACGTACTTCAGTACTGGCTCTCCTACTCTGGGCAGGTATCCGGCCTTGAACTTTTCATAACGTGATCTTTCAGTAGTTAACTTCCCACGGATCACAATTTCGACTCCGCTCGCACCTGACTCTAAGACCCGTTGTATTCCCCAGTAAGCGGCTCTGCGGAAGTGGACGCCTCGCTGTAATGCCATTGCTACTTGGGCGGCTATAACTTTGGGATCGAGTTCAGGAACGTCTATGGTGGCGACAGATAGTTGTGGGTTTTCGATGTTGAATTTTTGCTCCAACAATTTGGTGAGATCTTTGATGCTCTGGCCTCTTCGTCCGATGACCATGCCTGGTTTTGCAGCGTAGATTACTACCCTGGTGCCGACCGGGCTTTTCGTAAGTTCGACATGGCTATACCCTGCACGTTTGAGTTCTTTGGCGAGATGCTCGTCGATCTCCAAGCGTCGCGAGGCGTCTTTTACAAAATACTTGGTAACCGACAATTCTTCCTAATCGGCCTCGTAACCAACAATCTCAATATGCGTCATAACTCGACGTATAATGTCCGAACGCCCGAAGGCTCTTGGGTTGCGTTTTGCAACCGAGGGACCCTTTTGCGATGCGGCATGAATTATCCGGAGTCTTTCTGGATCCAGGTTCCGGAATTCCGCGTTAGCTTCAAGTTCTTCTAAGAGTCTTAGAAGTCTTCCGGCGGCCTTCTGTGGGAATCGTCCGGCGTACCAACCTTCGGCCATTTGCCTTCGGTGAGGTACTTCTTTCTTGAACCTCTTGTATGGAATGGCTTCCTTTTTCGCGATAACACGTTCAAGCAGTTCCTTGGCTTGTCCGATCCGCATTCCTCTAATTGTCCGACATATTTCGACCGCTGCTTTGGGGGATATTCGAAGTTCTCGTCCAGCAGCCTTTACAGTACGGTCGGGATCAAGGCCGCTGACGGAATATCCCAGTTCGGGCATTTCTTGTCCAATCCGAAAGATTCCAGCACAGCCGGGTGGCTTGCCTAAAAAAGTTGTCTGGAGTGAAGACGATGATCATGACAGGTACTGGTACTAGTCTAGCTTGGTTACTCTAGGCTTATGCTTGGTCCAAATGTCCTCTCGTTTGGTCGATTATGGAAGCAGCAACAGCTATGCTGGTCAATCCAAGCGCGATCGAGCGAGTTCATACTGGCATTCCAGGGCTCGACCATGTCCTAGAGGGGGGCTTTCCAAAAGGTGCGAGGGTCCTCGTCGCGGGAGGTGCAGGGTGCGGGAAGACGATCTATTGCGGACAATACCTGTACAAAGGTGCCACACGATACGGGGAACCGGGCGTTTACGTGACTACAGAGGAGCCACCCCAAGAGTTTCGATCAAATATGCTCCGATTTGGATGGGACTTCAAGCGCCTAGAAGCCGAGAAGAAAATTGGGATAATTGATGCGGTCTATCAGCGCGTCGAATCCGAACTGGCGGAACAGGAGAGCCTACAGGCGATATTGTACAATCTTCGCTCCAAGTTGGCCGAGGTGAAGTCCCTGGTGGAGCAGATTGGGGCGACCAGGCTTGTGGTCGACTCATTGCCAGGTTTCGGCTTTCGTGTGACGGACCTGAATACTCTGCGAGAGATATTCCTCGAGATCGGTCTCCTATTGAAGGACGTAGGTTGCACGACGTTGATGACCACGGAGATTGTCGAGGGGTCGGGCCTAATCAGCAGGTATGGCATCGAAGAGTTTCTAGCGACGGGGGTCATGGTCTTGTCGTTGGTGAAGCAGGGCTCTCCTTTGAGGAAGGTGTTCGTCCGTAAGATGCGTGGGACCAGTCATAGCTTGAACGATTTCGCCTTCAGTATAGGCAGGGATGGCGTAGCAATTAAAGGCCCGATAGGAGTTCGTAGTGTCAGCGGTGGGCGCAGGCGTCCTCATTCCAGTAACGGTAGAGGAAAACGCTGAGGCCAGGGCCGACACGAACAGTGTAGAAGTCGTGACTGGGACTGTTCCAGTATCCGCAGTTGGCGAGGTAGTGGAACAACGGATTGAAACAGTGGAGCAACCAGATGTCCCGTCCTCTGGAGAGAATGTCGGTCCTCGTGGAAATCAGTAACAACAGGTGTAATGTTTAGAGTTGGAATATCTCAGAAGCGGCATACAAGCCTTTGATGAGACGATGGGCGGGTTGCCAGCTGGTAGTATTATCCTTCTTCTCGGGGAAGAGGATACGGGAATGACTACGTGTGCTCAGCAGATCCTGCATCAGGGGTTGTTGGATGGGCGGCCAGGGGTTTACTTTACCACTGGAAGGTCATGGGAGGATGTTGTTGGTGAGATGGATATTTTTGGTTGGAAGTTGCAAGAATATTTTGACAAGCGTCAGATGTGGTTCATTGACAGCTTTAGCATGAAAAAGGGGGGAGGCCATCGTGGGACTGGACAAGTGTCCTGGGATATTGGTCCGGCGAACTTGTTGATCAAAGAGTTTCCACGCGTAGTAGCGCCGTTAGGTAAGAGTACATTGGTTGTTGATAGCTTGAGTGATGTGATCCGGTCGGCGCCGTTTCCAACGGTTGAACAGGCCTTGAAGGTGTTGCAGGCGAATGTTCGTGCTGCTGGTGGCATCTATGTGCTTCTTGGTTCAAAAGGGATTCATGCGGATAACGTGGTGAACACTGTGAAGTTGATGAGTGATGGTATTGTGGATCTTTCCACGGAAGCTTTTGGAAGTGAGGAGTATACTAGGAAGATGCGGGTTTTGAAGATGCCGGGTGCGGCAGCGGACATGAAGATCTATACTTACCGGGTTGGCCCAGCAGGGATAGAGATGCAAGCGTTGCACAGGGTGAGGTAAAAGGAACATTGATAGAATTACAGGTTGAGGTCATCGTGTCACTACTGACTCAGTGGTGGTTCTCCTTGTCATTATTGATCAGCTCTTGGGCTGGTTTCGGGATCTGGTTCCTCAGAAGGGACAAGAATGGGCCGAAAACGGGTCCTACGAATACTCCTGGCAGCGTGAGTTTCAATATTGGCAAGTCGAAATTGTCTGAGGAGGAGATATTCAGGATACTGACTACTACTGAGGTGAATATTCAGATTGTGAGGATTTGTGAGGATCCCCGGAGTGCGAGGGAGATATCGAAGGCGCTAGGGGAGGTCTATCCAGGTCACCGGGAGAAGGGGTTTCCAGCGGATAAGCTGGGGGAGCATTTGGCGAATTTGGAGCGTTTGGGAGCTGTGAAGTTCAATGGTGACAAGTGGGAGGCTAGCGATGTGGGAGTGAAGATGGTCCGCAAGTACTTCGGCTAGACCCGAGCTTTTGACGGTTTTGCTCCATGGGGGAGCACTAGCAAGATTAGTTCGGGCTCAGTGTCGAGAGATTTCCAGCCAGGGGAATCAAGCAATAAGAATTCTTTTTCTGGCGTAGTTTCCACGGATTGGTGGCTCGTGGATTTTCCGCGTGGCCTGAAGAGAATTCTTGTTTACGCGAAATTATTGTGGAGTCGATGGTCCAGGAGGAATCCAGCCCCGTTTTGTGTCTTGAGAGAATTATTGATTGTGCTCCCTTTTTTCAAGATGGGCCTTGTTCGGTAGATTTAGTTTGACATTGTGGATGAAGTAAACGTTCTTCTTTCTTCTAGTTCTGATACTTAGAATTGACATTTTCATGGGTCCTTAGCCGTTTTCAAGGCGTTTCCTAGGCGGTTTCTAGGGGATTCGATTGTTCAATAAGCGGGTCGAGAATCCTTTTACGAGCTTTCTAACCTCGATTCCCGCTTGAGCTTCCCTTGCAGACTCCCGAATGGCTTCTTCAGAATGAGCTTCGCGTTCTACTACTAATTCTGAGTTTGGGCTGTCTTGTTCAGATTTTCGTGACTTTGTTTACGAATGGTGGTGGCGATCTCCAGTATGCGTACGTGCCCACGGTAATGAGCATCTTGCACGGGCAGAATCCCTACCTGTCCGGGCAACCCTGGAACACCGGGTATCCCCCGTTCTTCTTCCTGCTTCTAGGAGGTGTGGCCCTGCTCGGCTCATTGGGGGGATCGATGACCCTTGCAACGGTCTCCTGGAGCTTACGAATAGGGCTAGTGATTGGACACGTGGCCCTCGGCGGACTCGCGTATCTCACACTAAGGAGAATCAAGATCGATATTTTTGCCAGGCTTGCAGTCCCAGCACTGATAGTATTGCTGCCCTCTTTCTATCAGATGGGCGAGGTCTGGTTCCACGCGGACGTATTCGGACTAGTACTACTGGTGGGGGCAGTGTATTTGCTCTGCACGGAACGCTGGATAACGGGATCACTATTACTGAGCCTCTCGGCCGCCTTCAAAATTCATCCGATATTAGCACTTCCACTCGTCGCGATCTGGTTGTTCCGGAAGGGAAGATTGAGCCTGACTATCCTAGGAGCTTTGTTCCTGCCATTTCTGTCTTTGACGGTTGTACCGCTACAGAATCTTCCGGGCTATTATGGATCGTTCGTGCAGCAGAATATATCAGTCCGACCGTCCTGGAGTTTCTCCCCGTTCATACTAGCGTACAAGGTGTTGCCGTCTCTGTCCAATATTGAGTTCTCAACAATGTTGGTTAACCAGATCTGGATACTCTTGACGATTGCTCTGTTTTCATTTGTGTTGGGTTTTGCATGGCGAAATCCGAATAGTCTTCAAGCAGCGGACATTGTCTGCCTAGGAGTCGCAGTATGGTTGATCCCGCTGAGGCAATTATTCCACTACTACGCCTTTTGGGCGATAATACCGTTCATGCTGCGGGGGAACTTGAAACAGATGACTCTAGCTCTTTTGCCATTTGAAGCAGCTTGTGATCTCGCCGCGTACGCGTGGACGGTACGGCCTGACTGGGTTCTCTCTCAACAATCAGCGGGACTACTACTCTCTATGCTCGATATGATCCTTCTCGTCGCGTCCATCGCGGCCTGCGTATTCCTAGTCTTGAGAACCAGCATTCTAGAACAGAGAATTATCGAAACCCCGATCGATAGGTTAGAAGTCCTAGCTCCAGTGCCGTCCTAGTCAATGGGCGAACGGAGGGTCATTAAGTGTCGTCTCTCGATGCAATGAAGAGAAGTATTGACAGCCAACCATCGACCCTCTCGACGTACAGCGACGAACTTCATCGACGCAGAAGTGAGTACGCCACACTCAAACCAACACGGACAATTTTCACAGGGTCAGGGGATTCTTACTCTGCAGCTTTATTCGCTTCCGAACTTTCCAACGGACGATTGCTGGCGTTCGACCCTTACGAGTTGTCGAAGAAGACGTGGATCGCAGAGGAAAAGAATATCGTCATAATTTCTGTCAGCGGAAAAACAAAGACGAACATAAAACTCGCAAAGAAATTGAGACGTAAAGCCCGAGCAGTTGTAGCGGTGACATCCGATCCGTACAGTCCTCTTGCGCTCAAGTGCGACGACACCCTAATTCTCGATCATCACAAGGAGAATGTACCCACCGCGGGGACATCGAGCTATACTTCGAGCTTGTTGGCGTGCGGATTCTTGCTTGGAAAACTGCCTAGAACGCTGGACGTTAGCAAGACGCTAGCTGGCGCTTGGACCTGGGCGGAGAAGGCGGCAAAGCGATCGATCCCGACTTCGTTCACGGTGATCGGATCCGGATTGGAGCATGCTATTGGCTACTACGGAGGATTGAAGTTCAATGAGGTTCTTGGTATATCGGCAACTTGTCAGTACCCGGAGGAATTCGGACACGCGTACTTATTCTCCCTCAAAAAAACAGACAGTATTGTCTGTATGAACCCCGACCATGACCCGAAGACTCATGCAGTTTCCGAAGAATTGCGGAAGTCTCATCTTAGAACA
>VBBA01000090.1 GCA_005888675.1 Candidatus Bathyarchaeota archaeon
ATGATACTGCGAACCTTCTCCGCATTTTCGGTCGTATTTTTCCCCAGAAAAATCTTGACCGTGTGTCCTTTCTCAACTTCGTAATTGAATCCATTCTGCTTGATCTTTTCGAGAGCCTCGTTGAGTTTGAAGTGGCTACCGAATGTGCCGACTATGATTGCTGCTTTCTTACTCTTCGGGGCGAGTTTCCCCGCAGACTTTCTGAGACCTTCCGCTAGACCGTACGCCAAAGATTCTCTACCCGGCCAGAATCCGTCTTTACGCGATGCTGATAATTGGCTCTAGCGGTCTCGAAGCTTCCGGCCTCTTGCCGATTACGCGCCCTACCTCTACTTCTATCGCCTGTCTTTGCGACCTCTTCCTTCCCCCGTACCATCGTTCCATCTGGTCTAGTCCATACTTGGTGCTGAAGAGACTATAGATCTTG
>VBBA01000091.1 GCA_005888675.1 Candidatus Bathyarchaeota archaeon
TTCTTTATGACTAGATTGGATAGGATCCAATCTTGATGGGTTGAGGCACGAATACACCTCACGGGATTGTCCAGTTTCACCATGAAGTATGTGCCCCGGTCTGTTCCCAACAAACTGCGAACGACCTCGCCAGAGGGCAAATCCGGAGGGTTGTCCGTCCCATCGTCGTCGATGATGATCTTGATTTTCCGACCGATCAAGCCAGAAGGAATATTCATGGTCCTTGGTTCATGCCGGTAGGGATGGAAGCAGATTTACGATCGGAGTCCAAGGACCAATATAGAGAATGGCTTTAGGGTCGATTATTCGCATTTCAATTCCTCCACCCGGAAGGCCGTTTGCCGGATCCACGATATGAGGTTCGGTCAGACCGTTTTCTGAGACTATCATTTCCCTGTACCAGCTTGCAGTATTACGGGGTGGAAGCGACAATTTACTTTGGAACTCTGCTCTGCTCGAGTATTTCGTGTCGGTAATCTCATTCTCTGTCTAGAAAACGCTAATACCAACCGTGAACGGAGCCAGGACCTTGTGAGCTCTGTCAAGGGTATGGGTGAAGAGCTGTCCAAGATAGCTCTCGAAACCGCTTCCAAGGAAAACGCGACATACACTGATTTTCGGCTCGTGAATTCACGGAACGAAGCAACACAGGTTGTGAATGATAATCCAAGCAGTGAGGAACTAACCTCGCTGGGGGTTGGGGTCCGAGTATTGTATGGAGGCCTGGGTTGGGGTTTTGCTGATACCGATGAAATGAATCGGGACGGGATTAGGGAGGCAACGCTGAAGGCTGTTGCCTTGGCGAAGGGCGCCGCGAAGGTCGGGATCAAGATCCAGTTCGCAAAAGAACCGAGCTATGTTGATACTTGGTTGTCGCCGCTTGTTAAGGACCCGTTCAATGTCCCGATGGAGAAAAAGTACGAGCTACTGAATGATTGTTGTGAGCGCATGAAAGCGGAGGGAGTCGTCCTCCGAAGAGGAGGCTTCGTCTTCACTTCTATCGAAAAATACTTCGCTAGTTCGGAAGGTTCCAAGATATTTCAGAGGATGGTCTATTCTGGTGGAGGATTGGTTGTTGCGGCTAAAGGTCCGACTGGTATGCAGAGGAGATCGGATCAGCAGTGGATGTTGAAAGGCTACGAGTTGATCGATGAACTAGAATTTCCGGAGAAGGCGGAGGAGTTGAAGAAGGACGTGATCGCTCTCAATGGAGCGATCAAGTGTCCTGAAGGCAAGAAGGACATTATCCTCTCTGCTGATCAGGTTGGACTACAGGTGCATGAGTCGTGTGGTCATCCGATCGAACTCGACAGGGCCTTGGGCTATGAAGCGAACTTTGCCGGACGATCCTTCCTGACTCCTGACAAATTGGGGAAGCTCCAGTATGGGTCGGAGCACGTGAACATGGTAATGGATGCGACCATCAATCATGGACCCGGCTTGGGAACGTTCGCATATGACGATGAAGGCGTGAAGGCGCAACGGAAATACGCGGTTAAGAATGGGAAATTCGTTGGGTTCCTGATGTCTCGTCAAACGGCCGAGAGGCTAGGAGCAATGGATGCATGCGTGCAGAAGGCTACCGACTACCGATTATCCGCATGACCAATGTTAGTCTTGAGGCCGGGGATTGGGACTATGACGAGATGATCGAAGATACGAAGGATGGGATTCTGATGGTAACGAATTATGGTTGGAGCATCGACCAGAAACGGTACAACTTCCAGTTCAACACTGAGAAAGGCTACATAATCAAGAATGGAAGCGTGGAACAGATGGTGCGGGGACCGGCGTATTCAGGGATTACTCCAGAGTTCTGGGGTTCTTGCGATGCCGTTGGCAACAAGAAGAGCTGGGTATTGTGGGGAACGCCGAACTGCGGAAAGGGTCAGCCGCAACAGGTAATGATTACAGGGCACGGGGCGGCGCCTACCCGGTTTAGGAATGTGACAGTCTTTGGAGCGCAATAAGAAATGACAATGAAGAGTGTAGTAATGGAAGGAAGCAAATTGCGAGAGGAAGCCCACCAGATATTCGATTGGGTCAAGAGCTTCGCGAAAGGGGCCGAGGTAGAGATCGGGCTGGGGACCAACGTCAACGAAGGCTTACGATTCGGGAACAACGAACTGTCCCAGTCGCAATACAGTAGACGACGAGCTCTTTCGGTCAGGGTGGTCACGAACAAGAGGCAAGCTAGAGCGACGACCGGCCTATTGGAAAAGAATGAGGTGGAGAAGACTGTTCGGAAGGCCTTGGAGCAGGCTAGGGCTGGTCCGGAAGATGCTGATCTGTTGCCGATGTTGGGACCACAGAAGTATCAACCAATCGACCGGTACTATTCGCGTACTGCTGAGGCGTCTGCGGAGCAGAAGGCCGGTTGGATTAGTCATGCGATCGACATGGCGAAAAAGAATGGATTGCTGGCGTCTGGAATTCTTGAGACCAATGTGGATCATTACTGGATGCTGAACAGTGCCGGTTTAGAAACCAGTTACAAGGGAACACAGGGGGACTATTCGTTGACGATGGACGCGGACAATGGGAATCAGACTGGTTATGCGTTGTCCACTTTTGTCGACTTGCGTGAATTGGACGCTAATGAGGTGGCCGATACTGCGCTTGAACGGGCGAAACTGAACAAGAACCAGGGCGACATTAAACCAGGCAAGTATGACGTTGTAATTGATCCGCAAGCATGGAGCGAGATGCTATTCTTTCTGATCGTCTCTGCTGCGGCTGGCTATACGCCGGACTTTGGGACGAGACAGTACAAGGAGGGACGCAGCTACCTGTCCGGAAGACTCGGGGAGAAGATCATGGGCGACAATATCAGCATCGACGACGACGCCTACCATCCACTGCAAACAGGCGCAGCATTCGATGGAGAAGGATATCCAAAGTCGAAGTTGACGTTGATAGAGAACGGTGTCCTGAAGAGTCTAGCGTCTTCGAGAATTTCGGCTCACCGGTATCCGGATGCTAAGCCAACTGGGCATGAGTTGCCTTTGCCGAATCCGTTGGGGGAGATTCCTAACAATCTGGTAATACGTGCTAAGGGCTCGGTGAAAAAGTCGGCGGCGGAGTTGGTAAGGGAGTTGGACAGTGGACTCTTGATTACTCGGTTATGGTACATCCGAGAAGTTGAGCCACGGACTAAGACTGTTACCGGCATGACACGGGACGGGACTTTCCTCGTGGAAAACGGCGAAATCAAGAGACCTGTTAAGAACGTACGGTACAATCAGGGCCTCTTGGACCTGTTCAGCAAGGTCGAAGCCACTTCAGAGCCGGTCACGAACTTGGGTAGGTTTGGGGAGACGACGATGGTTCAGCCGGGAGTCCTGGCTAGAGACTTCAACGTCACTAGCGTTTCGGTCTTCTGAGAACCTTGACGCCATATATCTTAATGCCATAATATATCCTCCTGGCCTTATATCGAAGCGAGTATAGATAATCTGCAGATATCCCGGGCGATAATTCGACACCCGCACAATAAAACTCAAGGACTGCCCTCGAGGCTGGGCATTCCTCATGAGATTTCGACACGGTTTTGCTATGACACTAGTGATAGTGCTACTGGTGTCCATGATCGGGGCCAGTGGGGCGGTTAGCGAATCGGTTCAGGGCATCTATCATCACATTCTAGCCTCTCAGATCGACACTCAGGTAGATACTGGCACTTGGCCAGCCCTGAGCGCCCCAGAAGTGTTCACTTTGAATGCTGCAACGTCGATTGTGTACTATAACCTTAACCTGACGAGCACCGATGGGGGAACAACTAGCCCAGCACCAGGGGATTATCCGAGGGTGTCAGGAGACTACTTCGCCGTCACTGCGATTCCGTATCCTCACAATCTTCTCGATCATTGGCAACTTGACGGCGTATCCGTCGGAACAGCGAACCCGATAACCGTCTTCATGAACATGAATCACACTCTGCAGGCTGTCTTCATTGCCCTGCCAAATCAGCCTCCTGTGCTAACCGTTCCAGGGCCGCAGGTCGTCAACGAAGGCGTCAATCTTAACTTCAGAGTGAACGCCAGCGATGCGGACGTTCCAATAGAAACAATCACCCTGTCGGTGCAGAGCATGCCGGCAGGTGCAACATTCGACCCTTCAGCTGGAATTTTTGTAAATGGAAATCCTGTAGCCGGCTCTTTCTCTTGGACTCCTGGAGAGGGCCAAGGTCCAGCCGACTACCTTGTCGTCTTTCGAGCAACTGACAATGGTTCACCTGCATTCTCGGATATCAGAACAGTTTCAATTCATGTGAATGAGGCAAACATCCCACCATCACTCAAAGTTCCAAGCCGCATGGTTGTCAACAAGCTGACCACTGTGAGTTTCAACGTCACGGCTTCAGATCCAGACCTTCCCCCTGAAAACTTAACGGTTTCAGCGGTCTCCATTCCTCCAGGCGCACACTTTGACGCAGCCGGAGGCGTCTTCTCGTGGACACCGACAGAAGCTCAGGGTCCAGGGGACTTCACCGCAACCTTCCAGGTTTCAGATGGCTCGCTTACTGACGTGAAGAGCGTTACCATAACCGTCAACGAAGTCAACCATCCTCCTGTGTTGTCGGTGCCGAACTCGCAGACAGTCGATCCCGGCACCCTACTGACTTTCACAGTAATCGCCACCGACCCCGACCTCCCTCCACAACCCCTAAGATTGTCGGCATCCGGCATGCCCCCAGGTGCGTCGTTTGACCCAGGTACGGGAACCTTCTCCTGGATACCAAGTCAGTCATTGGGATCTAGCGTCTATAACGTAGCCTTCACTGTCGACGATGGAAACGGTGGAGTTACTACTCACAGAGTTACTATAACTCTCAAGCCCGCGATACTAGCAAGCAGTGTTCTGCCCTCACCCATCGGGTTCGGATTACTCTGGTACGTCCTGATTGTCCTTGTCCTCGTGGAGGCGGTTGCCATCATAGGTCTCAGGCGCGGAAGACGTCGTAAGACGAATGCGTCCCCGAGAAACCTGAGTGGTATCGGACGATGAGCAACGAGTCGGAACCGGGAGTTGAACTCTCTCAAGGAGAGAGAGGTTGGAAGCAGCGATTTCGAAAAAACCTTCCGTTCATAGTTTTCATCGCAGTATTGGCAATTTACACGTCCTACCTACAATTGACGATGCGCGATTCTCTACTTCAGCTCTTTCTCGTTCGAAATTTCTTCCAAGTTGTAATAGCCGCGCTTGTCATTGCAACCATGAAGAATGTCTTTGGACTAAGAACACTCGGTACGTTCGGTCCCGCAATAGTTGCCCTGGCCTTCTTGTCCACCGGACTTCTACTTGGTCTAGGCCTCTTCGGGCTGATACTCGTAGCCGTATTCGCAACAAGAGCCGCGCTGGCACAACAACATGTGCAAGGTGCTCACCGTGTGGCAATCCTCGTCTCGATGATCGGTGTGATCATCTCAACGGTCACATTGATCGGTTTACAGTTTGAGCAACATGAACTCTTCTACGCTGTCCTCTTCCCAGTTCTGATCAGTGCTTGGATGGGCGAGAGCTATGTGGAGGAGACCGTACGAGTAGGCTGGGGACCACCCACCTTGGACCTGGCGGGTACGATCGTGGCGTTAGTAATCTCCTTCGTAGTGATAACCCAGGATTGGCTTGTCGATTTTGTCATGGCAAACCCGACATCGTGGCTCGTTATCGTGCTAACTAATTGGTTTCTAGGCACGAGGATACGGTTACGGATTGGAGAGTACTTCAGGTTCTGGGGGCCAATCCATTACGGAGGAGATGGTCCAGGGCCGGGCGACTATCGTGGTGACATTCTCACGATGGTAGTGAGGAATCGGGATTTTGTTGCAAAATACAATCCTACAGGGGTCATGGCTCGAGCGGGGAAAGATGCAGTCAGAAAACTGCTCCAGCCTTACGGGATACCTGTCGCCAAGACCTACCTGACGATCAACCGCCAGGGAGAAATGGACTCGTTTAGGGATTGGATGTCAATCCACAACACGTTTGCTATCAAACCGGACCGTGGCTATGGCGGGGAAGGTATACTCCTGGTGAAAGGGGGAGGTGGGTACGGACATTATGATACTAATACGGGTGTTCTAGACGCTCCAGCAATCGAGTCTCATGTACGCTCGATTTTGGACGGAGAATTTCATGATGGTGGAGACTCTGCGCTCGTGGAGGAATTGCTCGCTGAAGACAGTTCCTTACGAAAGATTGCGCCTGTAGGGCTTGCGGACTTTCGAATCATCTCTTTCTTAGGCTATCCCGTGATGGCCATGATGCGGATTCCCACTAGTTCATCCGGGGGGAAAGCGAACCTGCACTCGGGAGCTGTAGCGGCAGGGGTTCAGATCTCTACCGGCATGATTACACATGCAGTACTGCACGGGAATGCCCAACCTTGTCACCCGGACACAGGAGATGTAATTCTAGGACAGAAGGTTCCAGATTTTGACGAGATATTGGAGGTGGCAGCTGAAGCACAACGGCTCACAGGTCTCGGCTTTGCGGGAGTAGACGTCTGTTTGGTCGCAGGCCGGGGACCCGTGGTGATGGAGGTAAATCGTAGACCGGGATTGGAGATACAGAATGCCAACGCGGCCGGACTTTTGAGACGGTTGAGGATCATTGAGGAACTGCCAAAGAGGGAGAAACCTGTCGAAGAACGGATCGAGCTTGCAAAGAGGCTTGACTCTGGAGGATGGCAGATGCCCCATGAGCAATCCCTAGAACCTGTCGCGAAGAAAGAGGAAGAGAGTCCTTCGGAACCGCAGTTAGAACAATACTCAGTAGCAGCGCAACACAGAATTATTCCCCGAGATTTCTACTCTGGAAAAGCACGAGCGATAAAAGCGTCCGCGATTCTACTGGTCCTCCTCATAGGATCCCTGGCCACTGTCGTCAGCGCAGACAGCCCCGATTTGATGACCTTCATCTCTCCACACCTCGGACGCTCGGAATGGGCCTTCATAATGACCGGCGTGAGACAGTTGAATGCGGTGGGTTTCACTGGACGCGGAATAACCGTCTGCATAGTCGACACTGGCATCGACCTGTTGCACCCGGACTTCGCCCAACTCCACCTAGCTGCCTGGTGGGACCTTGTAAACTTCAGAACTATTCCCTATGACGATAAGGGCCACGGCACTGCGATGGCAGGCATAGTAGCGGCGAATGGCTCTCTGAAGGGAGGAGCACCTGGTGTCCAGTTGATTATTGTTAAGGCTCTAGATTCGTCGGGCAAAGGAACTTCGGAGAATGTAGCAAACGGCGTACATCTTTGCGTGTTTCCAGGAAGGGGAATTCACGGCGCGGACATTATTTCTCTCTCGCTCGGCCGCTCATCTCAGAGTACTGGCGTTCAAGATACGAACGTGTACGATGCAGTTGCCTGGGCAACTTCGCAGGGTGTCTTTGTTGTATCCTCGGCGGGAAATGATGGGGTCCAAGACGATGGTGATGTGGAGCTCCCCGGCCAGGTTCCTCTAGCAATATCGGTAGGGGCAGTAGACCTGCAAGGGCACAGGCCTGTTTTCTCATCTATTGGGTCAAGCATCAATAGAACGGACCCGAATCTCAAACCTGAAGTCGCTGCTCCTGGTGTCAGGCTTGTTTCCACCGGGACAGGATCCCGTTATGTTACTGTAACTGGCACGAGCCCTGCGGCAGCGCTTGTTGCGGCAGTTCTCGCCCTGATCCTTGAAGCAAGACCTAGCCTTAGGCCGAGCGGCAATTGGCTGAACCTAGCGGTAATGAAGGAAGCTCTAGCTCGTGGTGCGGACAAGGCCGCTGGTCAGATGCTACCTCATGATCCTTGGTATGGCTACGGTATCATTGACGGTCCTGCTACGCTAAGTTACCTTAACAGCTGACCTAGAACAACCGCGGACTGGAAGGAACATTCAGGGTAAAGCACTCTTCCGTGGTCAGGGTCCATTTACTCACGCTCTTGATAATGGCTTAAATCGGCGAATGATATTCGACTATTCTGAGCTCGGGATAAACGGGGGTGAAGATTTGGAAACGAAACAGCTTAGGAAGTTAGCCTTGGACATTAACGTGCGAGAGACTGAGAATGGTTTCAACACTGGCACGCTAGCGGGAAAGAAGGCAGAGTACGTTGCTCGATCGCTCGATGAGTTTCTCACGGCAGCATCGTTAGAAGCATTGAAGAAGCTCCAATAGGAAATCCGTAGGATTATCAGTTCGTTTTATTGTGGTGCCGTATCCTCCCCATTTCTTGTGGGCAGGCACTACGAAAGCAGGTTTCCATCCTCTTAACTGTGCGCGCTTCGATGTGGACCATTCGCCTACTCGTTTCATCATCTGGAAAATGTTGGAGGTTGGACACATAGGCGAAATACCACTCCATGTTTTCATCCTGGGCTGACGGCCCCTTGCTCTGGATTTTCATCGACTCTGCACACTTCTCCTAATCCAGTAGACGATGATTGGAATTGCCCAGATGTATAGCCGTAGTTGGACGCCGAATATTGATAGATCCCAGAAGACCGGGGCTAGAGAGATCAGTACGATCACAGAGAGAATCGCTTGGACATTCCTGCTCTGCCGAAAACTCTTTGCTAATGCGGGGGCAACTAGTCTTTTTTCTTCTATCGAGATTATGTGGGAAAAGCTTGCGAGTATTGCGAGAATCGCCGCTAGGTCGACTGCGAAGAGACTAGAGGCATAGTCTTGGATCACGGAATACTCTTGGGGGGTGAGGCTCGGATTCGCGAATTCTACATTGTACAAGAGGTATGGGACTGTGGCAACGAGTATGAGCATGACGACGTTCATGTAGATCACAAAATTGGTTTCGACCGGTAGGACGCTCATCTGGTATGTGTAGACCATCCAATTGGTGATGAGGAATGAAGCTGTAAAGATGAATGCGAGTAGGCGTCTGTTTATTTCGGCTGTGCTGGAGGGTGCGGATACAGTTATGAGCGCAACCGCTCCGATTGATAATGAGAGGCCGAAGATTAGGTCCACGAGGGTCTCGATTTTGGGGCGGGGACGTGCGTAGCCTTGTGCCTGTGCCATCCTTAACCCATCATAGCATGGAATACTGTTCTAAGATTTACTTCTTAGTCGTAGTTTCTCTTTTTTCTGGATCCACTGTTTTGCTCGTAATGCCACCCATTCAAAGTTCACGGCTTCGAGTGGCCGCTTGTCCGGCTCGCTCATCTCCTTGAAGATTCTCTCAGCCTTGATCCATGGAAGATTGTCCAGGAAGGTGTCGAATGCTAGATCCTCTTTCAAGAGCCCTTTCCTTGTTAATGAGCCGACGGTCTCCCAGAAGCATACGAGATTGATGAAGTTCTCATAGCCTTCGCTCCCTCTAGGAAACCTGGTCTCGAACTCTTCTAGGCTCATGTCTTTCTTGGGTCCTGTTCTCCACCATCTTTCCGCTTTGACGATGGGATCTGAGAAGAGGATTTGCATGACGCTCAGTAGAACCTGTGCGTCTTCCGGACGAAACCGTTTTGAGCTTGGCATTTTTCCTGCCATGTGAGTTGTAATAGGGATCATAAATGATATGGTCTGTTCCGAGGGCTAAAATCATGCCAAAGGGATCAGTGGATCTATGGTCGTGACAGATTCCACCTCTGTCAAAACGTATCATGAGGCTACGAAACACTCCGAGATCAGCCTCCGAACATCTGGACACTATCTAGACTGGGAGAACAAGCCGTCACCCTTCAAAGTGTACAGGAATCTTCCATCGATTCCTCTACCGCGTGACTTTCCTCATCCTCAAGAGCCGGCCCTGAAAGCGATCAGAGGCGAACTTCCTAGGAAGACGATGAAGAAGCCGGACTTGGCAGTCTTGGCGGAGATTCTGTATTTCTCAGGTGGATTGACTAGGAAGATGAAGTTTGGCAGTGAACCCTACTACATGCGTGCGGCATCTGCTACAGGTGCTCTCTATCCTATAGAACTGTACTTAGTTAGTGGGGACATTCCAGGGTTGAAGGCTGGGGTCTACCATTTCAATCCAATCGATTTTGCGCTCGTCGAGTTACGTAAAGGAGATTTTAGATCGGATCTAGCTATTGCTTCTGAGGAGTCTAGCGCGTCTTCGCCGTTTACGATTGTTATGACTTCATTGGCTTGGAGGAATGCTTGGAAGTATGAGGCTAGATCGTATCGTCACTGGTTCTGGGACTCGGGCGTTATCACGGGTAACTTGTCGGCCACGTGTGCAAGCGAAGGCTTGAATTGCAAATTG
>VBBA01000106.1 GCA_005888675.1 Candidatus Bathyarchaeota archaeon
TGGAATTTCGCATCAGGTCCTCCCCGAGCGAGGCATGGTACTGCCGGGGGAATTGATTGTAGGGACGGACAGTCACACTACCACCTATGGGGCCTTTGGAGCCTTGGGCACTGGCGTTGGCGTCACAGACATGGCACTGGTCTTCGCGACTGGAAAGCTCTGGTTCCGAGTCCCTGAATCGATCAAGTGCTTCCTCGAAGGAGAAACACCATCGTACATTATGGGCAAGGATATCATTCATCATGTTCTATCTTTGATCGGAGCCGACGGAGCCAATTACAAGTCGATCGAATTCTATGGAGAACCGACCAAGAAGTTGAGCATTGACGCGAGGATGACTCTTGCGAATATGTCGATCGAAGCCGGCGCAAAGTTCGGAATCATTCCGCCGGACAAGAAGACCATCGATTACTTGGCGGCTAGAGCACCGAAGAGTACGAGTCTTAGGCCCGTCCTGAGCGATTCTGATGCAACTTTTGAAAGCCATCATTCTGTTGATGTTACGAACCTTGAGCCTCAAGTGGCTAAGCCGCCATCTCCTGCCAATAGTGTAAGTGTCCGAGATTTGGAGGGTGTGGAGATAGACGAGGCGTTCATTGGGACATGTACCAATGGACGAGTGGAGGATTTGGCGATCGCTGCGAGGATATTGAAGGGACGCAAAGTATCCTCTGGGACTAGGCTAATCGTTATCCCCGCTTCCGTCCAAGTTTACCGCGACGCAATGGCAGCCGGGCACATCGAGACGATTCATCAAGCGGGTGGAATCGTCGAGTATCCTTCCTGTGGACCATGCATCGGTGGGCAACTGGGCGTCATCGGGGATAATGAAGTAGCGATCGCGACTATGAATCGCAATTTCACCGGTCGGATGGGCAGCAACAAGGCCCTGGTCTATCTAGCGTCACCGGCCACTGTGGCAGCTTCAGCGCTCAAAGGAGCAATCGCCGACCCTAGACAGTATCTCTAATGGCAATGCTATGAAGGACCGAGTTCTTGAAGACTTCCATAGGCGTTCTTCTAGCGATTGCACTGCTTTTGGGACTTGGCTTGGTGAGTTTGGAGACGACCCTTTGTGTTCCTCCGCCCAATGTAACTAGCTGCCCCGGAACATACTTCGGAGGAATATCTTGGGATGCAATTCTAGTCTCGGGGGAAATCGTTGTCCTATCGCTTGTCCTATTGATAGGCCTCAAGGGGAAAAAGACCAAGGTGGACTGATCAAGTTTGAGACTTTCGGGTAGGGCTTGGGTGTTCGGTGACAATGTGGACACTGACCAGATAATATCAGGGAAATATCTCACGCTACGTGACCCGGATGAAATGGCAAAACATGTTTTCGAAGCCGCGCGCCCAGAATTTCCTAGCGGAGTTCGTAAGGGAGATGTGATAGTAGCGGGGAAGAATTTTGGGTCCGGGTCTAGCCGTGAAGAAGCACCGGTAGTCATTAAACGGGTCGGCATTTCAATAGCCATCGCGAGAAGTTTTGCCAGACTATTCTTTCGAAACGCGATAAACATCGGTCTCCCAGTCTTAGAATGCAAAAATTATGCAAGAATAGTCGAGGGAGATATTGTCGAGGCGGATCTCGAAGCTGGGATCCTCAAGAACATGACCAGAGGGGACACGTTTCCAGCATCGAAGATGCCAAAGTTCCTCTTGAACATGCTCGAGACTGGGGGTGCATTGGAGGCATATCGGCGGAGGCATGGAGAATCCTAACTTTCTTAGACCTCACGATTTGACCGCAAGAATCAGAGTCAAGGTACATATTTCCAATAGTTGGATCCTACTCTCATGCAAACATCCGAGCAACATACTGAACAAATTCGCTCAAGAGTGAAAAATCGAGCTACTCGACTAGCAGATGACGAGAAATGGGATGCCGTTGTAGCCAGAGATGATAGTTATGACGGAGAGTTTGTATTCGCAGTACGGTCAACCGGGATCTACTGCAAACCCTCCTGCCCGGCCAAGCATGCCCGCAGGGAACAGGTTCTATTCCTCTCAAGTCCCGATGAAGCGGAACAGTCGGGCTTTCGACCCTGTAAAAGATGTCGACCCCTAGAAGCCCACTCTTCTCGTACGAGACTCGTCGACAACGTCTGCAAGTATATCGATTCAAACCTAGGCCAAAAACTCACCCTATCTAAAATTGGGAATCATGCTGGTCTCAGCCCTTACTATCTGCAACGAACTTTCAAGGAAGTACTGGGAATCTCACCGCGACAATACGTCGAGGCCCACCGATTAGCGAAGATGAAACACTCATTGACGAGCGGACATACCGTCAATGATGCGCTCTACAAGGCGGGTTTCTCTTCTCGCAGTAGAATCTACAAGAAGACACCGAGCCTGGGGGTGGCTCCTGGGACGTTCCGGAGAGGCGGGGAAGGCCTGCGAATCGAGTATACCATAATCGATTCTCCACTCGGGAGGTTGCTAGTCGGAGGCACGGAACGTGGAGTCTGCGCAGTTTGCCTGGGAGCCTCTAATGAAGCCGTTGAAGCATCGCTATCGCAGGACTACTTTGCAGCAGACCTCCACAGAAATGATCAAGCATTGAAGAAATGGGCCGCGAAATTCATGGAATACTTCAATGCCCGTCCATTCAACATCAAGCTTCCATTAGACGTGCAGGCGACAGCCTTCCAGTGGAGGGTTTGGAAGGAGATCCAGGCTATCCCATACGGACAGACAAGTACCTACAGTAAGATTGCTTCGGCAATAGGAAAGCCCAAAGCAGTCAGAGCAGTCGCCAGGGCCTGTGCTACCAACCCTGTTTCATTGGTTGTTCCATGCCATCGTGTAGTAGGCAGTGACGGGGAGTTGCACGGCTATCGTTGGGGTTTGCAGAGAAAGCAGGCTCTCCTGATTCATGAAAAAATGAGCGAACGCGAGAAATACCCGTTAGACGAAGGCTAACTTGAACAGCTGCGGTTCGGTCGATGTTGAACCCTACGCTTCAACAAGTTCGTGCGACTGCTCATGCATCATCATATGATGATAGTGTTCCACGGGTACCAATGATCCGAACGCTCTGTCCACAACTTCACTCAACGCAGGATGAATGTGCATCATCTCTCTTATCGGTCTCGGCGTCCCATCGGGCGTGTTCATCAACGGAATTATCTCATGAATTAGTATAGAAGCATCCGGCCCAACAATGTGTGCCCCCAGAATCTTCTCCGTTTCGGCTTCGACGATAACCTTGACGAAATAGTCCTTGGCGTTGATCGCTTCGCCTTTGGCAGTATCTTCGTACTTGTAATATCCTATCAGGACCTTCTCGTCTCCATATTTCGCTACGGCCTCTTTCTCTCTCAGCCCTACCGCTGCCACCTCGGGATAGGTGAAGATCGCGTGCGGAACAGCATGATAATCCACCTTCACGTTCTGCTTCAAAACAGCGTTATTGTATGCGACGATCGATTCATAGTTTGCAACGTGTTTGAACAGATATCTCCCATCGGCGTCTCCGATCGCCCAGATACCGGGTTGGGACGTTTCGAGATAGTCATTGACTGCGAGCCATCCTTCCTGTGTAATGTTCACTCCAGATCTTTCGGGATGGAGAATCTTGGTTGTGGGGCCTCTGCCGGTGGCGATCAAAATTTCTCTTGCGGTGACTGTCATCTTTTTTCCTGTGGTCCGTTCTACCGCTAGCACTTCCTTGTGGCCTGCATTCTCTCGCACTTCTTTCACCTCGTGGTTTGTGATGATAGTCATGTGCCGTCCCAGGACCTTCTTTAGGAGATTCGATACTTCCGGCTCTTCTTCTGGAACGAAGTATGGATTTCTGCCGATTATCGTAACCTTGCAGCCCATACTGGAGAGGAAATGTCCGAACTCCGCTGCAATATAGCCAGCACCCCCAATGATCATACTCTCAGGGAGCTCTGTCAACTTTAGGATAGTGTCGCTGGTATGATAATGGATCTTGTCTAGCCCGATTATTGATGGTATCGTGGCTTCCGAACCAATACAGAGAAAGATGAGCTTCGATCTCATCTCGGTCCCCGCGACCTTCAGGGTATATGGTGCCGTGAACTCTGCAGGGGCGTGATAGTAGTCGATGTTTTCAGAGGTGGATAGCGATTCGCGGATCTGATCGATGTCCTTGTAGATTAGTTTCCTCATTCGGTCCATGATGAACTGGAAATTTACAGTCTTGATCTCACTGTCGATCCCCAGATCTCTTGCCTCTTCGATCTTTCGGACCAGCTCTGCAGGATAGAGTAGAATCTTGGACGGGATACAGCCACGAGTTAGGCATATTCCACCGGGTTCGTCCTTGTCGATTACGGCGATCTTGATCTTCGGGTTATCCTGGATCATAGGATCGATGAGGTTCATTGCTGAGCCGGAGCCTATCGCGATAAGATCGTACTCCTTCATAGACAATCGACGATACCTTGTGCTGAGATAAGACTATAGACGCGATAGGACGATTCATAGGCCGGGTTGATTTAGTGACTAAACTGTTATGAGCCTGTGAAGAATGTTGGGTTTTGGGTTCGAAGCTTGAGCACAGGTCCTGCGTACGGTTCACCGGGGTACGCGCAGAGAATCATCCCACTGTTCAGTGGAAACGGGTACATCATCGAGCAGAAGATACTCGCCTTAAGGGACACTTTTGGTATCAAGGATCGTAATGGTAACCAGCTAGCCTATGTCAAGAAGCAACTGGTGAGTTTTGGGCCAAAGTTCTGGTACGAGGATACTAGCGGACAGAGACTGGGAGAGATTCATGGGAAAGTGTTGACGATTCGTCCAAGCTTCGAGATTTACGATGCTCAGAATCAGTTGAGGGCTCGGGTTAAAGAGAAATTAATCGTGCTTATCGGTTCAAAATGGTGGATGGAAGACGCATCTGGCCGGGAGATTGCAAAGATCAAGGGAAACGTTTGGGAGCACGACTACCAAGTCCAGGATCCTTCTGGCGGCGCTATTGCTCAGATACACAAGAAATGGGTGACTATACGGGATTCTTATTCTGTTGAGATGCTGAACCCAGCATTTGATCCGTTCCTCGTATTGTCTTATGGAATTAGCCTGGATAATACGGAAAAGAAAGAGAACAAGAAGTAAGGGGCCTGTTCACGGGGCCTCTGCCGCGATCGTTATTTTGTTTCCCTATGGGATTACTTCCCAAAGTGAAGCCGTTAGCGGTTTCCTTGTAGTATCTCGAACAGGAACCATTTGCGTCTCTCTGTCTTGTCCAGTATGTCCTGTAACTGATTAGCTGTTGCCGAGTCCCTGTGATTCTCACATACATCGACCGCATTGCGAAGAGCCTTCGCCATCATTGCATTATCCTTCATGAGCCGTTCCACCATCTCATTAGAGGGTACAAGCTCGTCATTGTCATCCTCTATAGTCTGAAGTTTCCCGATGTGACTAATACTACGGATTGTCGTGCCACCAACCCTACGGACACGTTCCGCCATCACGTCGACGGATTCCAAAAGTGCATCGGCGTGCTCGTCGAACAATAAGTGATAGTCTCGGAAGGCAGGGCCATACAGATGCCAATGAAAGTTCTTAGTTTTGACGTACAATGCGAAGGCGTCCGCAATGAGTGGATTGACGGCCTCAGTAACTGCGCGCTGCTCTATTTGGTTGAGATCGGTTACAGTTGCTAGTTCGGGCGCGGAAATCGACTTGACAATACTCTTCATCTGAAAATCCAAACGTCTGGAACTGAGATTAGCCTACTTAAGTTGCTAGGCAATATCATCAGTTCAGCAGGGCATTATCCAGACAACCTTTTGAACAGTCTGGCTCGGAAGGATTTTGAAGCAGTTCCACCTAATACTAGGCTATCCTAGGTGGGGCCTGTTGGAGACTGATGCAGAGATTGAGAGAATACGACAGAAGAAGATTAGCGATCTTGTTCAAAGGAAGAGCGAGATGACTAGGAGGCAGGAGCTGGGAGGCGAAGGGAAGCCTGTGGTTTTGACGGATGAGACTTTTGAGAATGTGAAGAAGTACCCTTTCATGCTGGTTGACTTTTGGGCTGCGTGGTGTGGCCCTTGTAGATTGATTTCTCCTATTGTTGAGGAGTTGGCGCATGAGTATCACGGCTCAGTGTGGGTTGGAAAGTTGAACGTGGACGAGAACCCTGTCACAGCCGATCGGTTCCATGTACAGAGCATTCCTACATTGATAATGTTCAAGGACGGTGTTCCTCTGGATAGGATCGTTGGTGCACTGCCAAAACACTTGATAGAATCAAGACTCAAGGCACACTTGCAAAGCTCTTAGCTCAACTGGGGAGTCATTGTGCGCTTTTTGTTGGCTTGCCCGATTTTAGTCGTCTCTAGTTTGCTGAGCCAATGGAATGCTGATCTTTAGCACGCCATTCCTTATCCTAGCTCTCGCTTTGTCCGG
>VBBA01000107.1 GCA_005888675.1 Candidatus Bathyarchaeota archaeon
TCTCAGGACATATTTACAGATGAATCAGTCTCGACCGGATATGTCTGTACAAGATCATTACCCGTAATCGTCGGGAATTTTGCTTATGACTCTGTTTTTGGATGGGGAACAATTCATCTCTTAGGTTGAGATCATCTCGCGTAGCAGCCGACCAGATCCTTATGCACGTCTATAATCTAACAGCGATTCAAAGACTACCCGTAATAATCATAATATTCGTCTCCTCCCTGATCCTGATGAATAGAAAACTCTCAATCTTCACACGAGATGATTTCGCGATTGCACACAATGTGTTTCCATGGAAGCTCAGAGGGATGCCTCGACTAGTCGAAATCCTCACAATAGGTAAGCAGAATCCTCTAGCTCAGCAGCCAGGTGTCCCAACAACCCCGCTGTAGAACACTTACAGGAAAGCTGGACTTGACGGCACCAGCAATGACAGAATTCTTCATCCAAAATAACACTGGATCCCTACTAGGACTTTTGGGGTTCGGGTCTTAGGGGCTCAAAGAAGGGTGTCTTTTTGCCTTAAGTGACTGAAGTATAATACGAATCCAACGCCTAATAGGGATAGAATCTTCAGTTCTTAGCAGTCTTTAGCTACATCAATGTCCACACGAATGATCGGTCATAATAACTCAGCCATGCCCACTCATTACTAAGGGATTGACAGATGTCGGATTATTCCCAGGCAATACCTCCTCAGACTACGTCGTCCCAGACTATTTGTCCGAACTGTAAACAAACCGTAGCCTACGGCGTAAGATTCTGTCCAAAATGCGGAAGCCAGCTAATGACAGCGCCTCCGATGAGCTATGGACCACCAATCATGTCCATGCCTGAACAGAAACACCATGCAGAGAAGAGGCTTGCGATAGCAATCGTACTAGTCGTATTAGCACTCACCGGCGTGGGCGGATTCATCTTCTACAGTACTGTTCTGAATGGGAATGGTGGAGTACTTCAAGCCGCGGCCGCTGCAACAGACAAATCGGGAGCCTCAAATGCGGTTGATGGGCTCCAGATCACCTGCACTACAACAAGTACAGATACCTCAGGCTTACCATACAGTGCTAGCATCTACCTCACCTTCGGGGTCTCGAATCCATCCAAATATCAAATCGACTCAACCTGGACGATCACTTACGATTACGCAGCAGCAGGTGTCGTGTTGACAACATCGCAGACGTTCCATGTCCCTGCTCAGGGCGTGGCCTATCCGAGATGGCAACTCACCATGACCTCAGGCCAGCTTTCATCGCTAGGATCATCATCCAACCCAAGTTTCACAGTCTCGCTCGACAGAACATTCATCGTCCACGGATCATACGGAACCTACGACTTCACACGACACGACACATACAACTCGGCAAGCGGCGTATCATCAGGTACCAGCTCAACTGGATCAACTGGCAATCTTCCAGCTTGTTAGGCGACAGTCCCAGAGCCAATCTTTGATGTTGATGGAATTGTTAGGAATCGCCGGAGCTATCGGAACCTGCGGATTTGCCACGATTGCAAACTCTTGCCACGTGGAGGCACAAGTCCATTCCAGAACCATGAGCTGAGGCATTCACACTTGCAAGCGGCCCCGCCAAGACCCATCTGTCCTAATTGCGGCAGCGGTAATCCTCCAACGTTATCTGTCTGCTGGAAATGCGGCGCAACCCTAGCCATCACAACTCCACCACAGCAACCGGGTCTTCCCACTAGTAGCATTCCTGCTTCCATTCTATCTACCCCTGCTACCGTCCAACCACAAGCATCTCCTCCTACCGTCCCTCCCCAGTACACTTACGCTCACACTTCTACCGACACTTTGCGTGAGTGGGCAGATGTCAAGAGGAGGAAAGATACAGGCTCGACAAAGAACGGGCTGGTTATCCTAGCAATAGGTTTCGCAGTCAGCACGATAGGCGTGGTCGCATCTTACTTCACGACCCTTCTCGGACCCGTCGCCCTGATTCTCGGATTTGTCAGTGGTATCGCTGGCCTAGCTAGCCTCGTGGGTGGTCTCCTAGTCGTTCTTGGACGTCAAAGCTTCGGTCCAAAACATTCCAGGAATGCAATCATTAGTGTAGTCCTATTCATCACTTCAATCATTTTGTCCGTGATAGGAGGACTCATATTCACATTCTCGGTGGTTCTCGCAGTCTTCAACGCCGCCTCAAACGCTTCTAGTGTCACATCCGCCTCGATAACTAACGCTTTCAACATATTTCTCGTTACTATCATAGTCGGCGCCGTATTATCGGGAATGGCCTCAGTATTCCTAACCTACGCACTACAACAATCAACAGGCCGCATCATTCTATGGGCCGCTTACATATCCTCCCTGGCTTTAACCATAATGAACTCAATTGTAACCTTCCAAGGAATTGCTGAAGCTATCAACGAGGCGTTCGCCAACGGAAGATACAATCCGGCTCCATTACAAGGATTGCAATCTCAACAGAACCCGCTCCAACTCCTGACGATCATTCCAACATTGGTGTTTGCACTTGCTTTCTACATGGTTTGGGATCGCATCGTCAAAGGAGAGTTACCGGAATCAACCACAGTCCCGACGACACCAGCATACTGAAACGGTCCCGGATCAAACAGGAACTCTCCACGAGAGCACAACACCTTACAATTGTCACGCCTCGTTCCCCAAGACACTCGAAATGATATGGCGCCTCCCATCACTAGGACGGCTGGACATGACAGCATCAGCAATGACAGAATTCTTCCGACTACGTAAGGAAAGCACTTTTATTCGCAAATAGTAAAAGAAGAACAGTTCTCCTTTAATCATCTCCATTCATCCCTCATTACACAATAGAAATTTTTCAGGCCCTGACCATACCGTTAATACACTCTCTCACACCACTGCCGGCTAACTGGTATCATCTTTTGAAAACTAGACTAGTAATCATGACGAGCATAATCATCCTCCTAGCAGCACTTTCAACATCAGTTCTGAATGTTCCACGAGCAAATGCCAACCCTGGGCTCCCAGTAGACGACCCTGGAAACGTTTGGTCAACCCATGGACCCGGAGTACAGAGTCTACTGCTGAAATACTATAGCACAGCGAATGCTGAGTTCAACGATTTCGTCGCCGGCCACCTAGACCTCACCGACGCAGCGCAACCAATATCCAACTGGGGATCATACGATAACAACCCGGATTTCGCGCTAAGCCCCCTGCAAGGGCCGACTGTACCCCAACCTGGGGTTTTCGGTGTGTACTACAATGGTGCCTCCAGCGTATGGGCTTCATGGGGTTGCAACTGGGGCGACGGTGCAGGACACTTCTACCTATTGGACACACCCAACCCCAACTCCGCCGCCAACTGCGGAACCAACACGAGACAGGCCTTCGCTCACCTAGTGAACCGAGTGGACTTCACCAGTCCATCCACATTATTCCCGACAGGAGGCGTACCGGTTGCAGAGTTGAACTCTCCATCACATCTGCCATCAGGGACTCCATTAGGCACCAGCCCCGCCGGTAGCTCGCCGACTGGGACATCATCCTACACGCCCAATTCAGGACCTAGCCCTAACGGTTTGGCACTTGGTACACAATGCACCTGGGATCCATTGATGGTTTCACAAAACACAGCGTGTTACACTGCAACAGGAACTTTGAACATGGCTCCGTCCAGCTGCGTCGGGACAGGTGCAGGTGAGATTCCGGCTTCATCAGAACTTGGTTGCTGGGCATCAGGCAACGTTGGAGCATACACGATAACGGGAAGCGGAACTTGCACAGGGACATCTGGCACGTACAGTCAGGTATGTGCTCAGGGGAACGGATTTCCGCAAGCAGGCAGTCCCGATTTCTGCGCGGCCGCGCAGCATTTCATGAACGCGGGAGTAGCTTCAAGCAAAGACCCGGTTACATGCCAACTGACAAACTTCAACCCTACCTTCCTTGCCAACATTGACTCTTCATGGACAAACAACGGAGGCACTCCTTATCCAAATCATCACCTTCGGTTCATGATCCGTGGCGTCAACCCCAGGTTTGCCTTGGGCAATGGTCTCATGAATGAGCTCAATAACTTGTTCGCCCTGCGGCCGGGAAGCGGACCTGTTGTAGACCCGAGGTACGGAAACATCAACACATTAGGATTCGTCTTCGACGACTCGCCAGGGAACATAGACGACTGGGACATGTACACGTTCGGATACGGACTCCTAGGACCCTACGCTGGAGAATTCTGGGCCAGTCTACTGAGCAGTAGCAGATCCTCGGTCAATGGTCCATGTGCAGGAGCTGCTGATCCCAACAACCTTCCTGGCGACCCGACATTCGTCTGCAATCTCACACTTGACGGCATACTGGCTCAACAGACCCAGACCACCGACTCCCTAGCATACAAGTCCTTCACGTTGGCCGCCATGAATTATTATGGCCAACTAGCGGGTGATCTACCAGTATTCAGTCCAGGGTTACGCATTGCTGCATTGACTTCAGTGGGAGGATTGGTCAATGCAAGAGGACTCGGGTACAACAACCCCTACACTGTCCTGAATGCCCAGCCCAGCGCCGGCTACACTCCAGTATGCCAAGGAGTTGTGACATCCCAATGCCCCTCAGGCATCGACTATAGATTTGGCGGCGGAGACCCCACGACCCTACGCTACGGCCAAGCAGGCACGCCTGATACGTTCAACATATTCAACGCCAACCCATTCGTCCCCGCGGATTTGCAGTTGGTCAATGAAATCTACGATACTCTTTACTCAGCCAGCCCGATCGACCCAACCGCAGTCTTTTGCTGGATGTGCGACTCCACTAGCCAGTCCCTCGTTAATGGCAACACTGTTTTTCACGTAGAGTTACGGCAGAACCTACAATGGCATGACGGTCAGACAGTCGACAACAAAGACGTATGCTTCAGCCTCCTCGCACTGAGAGACTTTTCACAAATTGGTGCGGGTGGTGCGCTACTAAGTTGCACGCCAACGGCTGCCAGTAGCACGCAAATGGACATTACTTTCCATGGACAGAGTCTCTCAACCCTGCTAATGTTCCCGTCCTTGCTGGAAACACCGATCATACCAAGACACGTATGGGAATGTGATGTTGATGGCAGCGGTGGCTATACAAACACCGGAAGCAGTGACTGCACTAACACTCAGAACTTGCTCGGAGCGACACCGTGCCCAGGAGCCTGCTATAGTGACTACACTAACGCAGGAGTAAACGTACCGTCTTATACCAAAATCCAATTTAGCTACGATGTTGTTGCGAGCCCGAACAATGCACTAATCGGCTCTGGACCGTACATGTGCAAGTCGGGCAACGTTATCGGTGGAGGATGCACAAGCTCAGGATCATCACTCATACCCTGCTGCGGCAACTGCAACCCTGTGTGTGGATCCGCCCTATTGACAGCAGTAACCAGTTTCCACCCGGGACTCAGCCTCACAAACACACCAAGCGCGACCGCATCTGGCTCTGGATGGAACGTCGCCTACTCTTACCATGTGTGTAACACTGGAAACACCCCGCTAAACGTGGACGTCACCGACAACGTTCTGGGTTCGATAGCCACCGGAGTGAATCTCCAAGCAGGAGCATGCAATGATTACGTTAAGACCACCTTCCTGACAACTTCCACAACCAATACAGCTACAGCCAATGGATTCGACACTTCTAGCACTGCCCTAGTTGCAACAACCACAGCAACCGCAACATTCACCGCAACCTCGACCAGTGCAGCCGGAACAGTCTTTGTAGACCAGACCTCGACAACCGGTGTAGCCACATCGATCAGCGGATCAACTTCAAGCACAGCAGTAAGCGTCACCTCAACGGACACCGGAAGTACTCAACCAGTAGGAACTGGGCAGATCAGCATCGGACTTACTCCCACACAGTTCTTCGATGTTCATGTCAGCGGCGTCACAACCGGAACTGCCAACATATGCGTAACAAACTCAGCAGTCTCCGCAGGAACTATACTACAATACTGGGATCCAACTCTCAACAGTGGAGCAGGCGGCTGGGTAAACGCAGCCAACTTGACCATTTCAGGCAACCAGATATGCGGTGACTTCCCTGTCTCGGCTTTGAACGGAACGCCCATAGCGCTAGTAAAGCCAACAGGACCAGACAATACTAGCGTCGTTGTCAACTGCAACCCTTCCAGCCTAGTTGTCAACCAACCCACTCAGTGCACTGCCACAATTACCGATACTTCTTTTCCCGCCTCACAACCCACTGGAACGGCAAGTTTCAGCTTAACACCGTCCGCGGGCGGTCCGAGCTGTACTCTAACCAGTGGCAAGTGCACGGTTACGCTCACT
>VBBA01000108.1:0-1342 GCA_005888675.1 Candidatus Bathyarchaeota archaeon
CAAGCTGCAATCTTTCGATCACGGCCACATGTACAGTCAAGTATACCCCAAGCTCAACCGCAACTCCAGCCAACCAGGAAATCACAGCGGCCTATCAGGGCAATACTGATCATTTCGGAAGCTCTAGCAGCACACCACTAGCTGTAGGGATTCCGCCGAAGAGCGCTGTTACCGACTCGTCGTTATGCAGCTTTGACACTGACTCGAACATCTATGGCCAACAGTTCGTTCTAATTTACCCGCAGGACCAGAACGCACCATCCACCTATGACCTAGTGGCCAGCTTCCCAGGACAGTTCGACTACAACGTGTTTTATCAGGGCACTCCTGGAGCAACAGTCAGCCTGCAAGTCCGGATTCCGTATCCCTTCGTAACACAGGGCTCGAGTCCCATCCAGTTATGGGGCAACGTTGGTTTCACATCCCAAGGATGCTTCAGTCCGTCCAACAAGCTAAAGGGATTCACGACAAGCGTAACGAGCATCACTCTCAGTAGCTACAGTTCACAAGTTATGGGCTCTTTTGCAACTTTAACGATTTCTGGAAAAGTCCCCACCACGGGATTGGTCTACACAACCATTCAATTGACCTATGGTCTCAAGCCCACTACGGGCTACACGAACAATAACAACAACGCCGTAAACAGCAACCCTAGCAAGAACATTTCACAATTACAATCTTACACCTTCGGCTTCAACACTCGACACTACACAATCGGACAGTCAAACGATCAAGAGCGAAAACGCCTTCTTGACTTGTATTCCAGGCTTCTGCGGCATCGTAACAAACAGCCAGGGCATTCCCGTGCAAGGAGTTACTGTTCAGATATACTACGGCACTTCAACCACTCAACTGCTCGCTACAGTCTACACCAACCAGTACGGATTCTACTACTATCCTTACACGTTGACCGGCTCAACCTCGGCAAAGTTCACTATTCTACTTCCTACATACAATCTCATGCAAACGGTAACCCTATCACCAGGCGGCTTCACCGTATCCGCCTTCGTCGTTCCTTAGAAACGGTGTGCAAGCGACTTCTTTGTGTGTCCCGCATTATATTTTCTTCACGGGGTCCAGAGCTCCGAGGGACGAACTCGCTCATTTTACCCCCTGATCGCCAATCGGAGCACACTATTTCTGGCCCCCGATGCTGTCCTCGTGAATTTCCGCTATGTTTAAATGAATAAACCCATTTCCGCAAAATGCTATTCTCGCATTTTGAACGAGTTAGAGCAGATCTCTCCCAAAATAGGGCGCTTAAGAAAATAAAGTTGGAAAAAGGGGGGTAGATTGTAGAGTTTCAAGACGTGAAAGAGACTTATCGAATACTCACACCGAC
>VBBA01000108.1:1425-4703 GCA_005888675.1 Candidatus Bathyarchaeota archaeon
ACCCCTCATTATTTTTCTGCAGCCACAGACAGAACACATTCACTTTCACACACAACTCCACGCTACCCTCCCTTCATGATGCAAAACCCGTCAAGAGCCCCATTCCGAACGAATCCGTTCATGCCTATCATGTTCCCGCGGAAGCTTAGAGGGATTCCTCGACTAGTCGAAATCCTTACAATTGGTAAGCAGAATCCTCTCGTACAAGAGCCAGGTGTCCCGACAACCCCGCAGTAGAACAATTACAGGAAAGCTGGATATGACAGCACCACCAATTGACAGAATTCTTCATCGATCCTTCGGAGTTATCTTCAGTTACCCAGGGAACATCGAGATGTCTCATCAGTTTGTGAAGTTGCGTCTGCAATGAACTGTGGAGAGGGTGTGAGAGTGTGACCGATTCAAGAGAACTTTCCCCACGCGCACATTTCTTATCACGCAAATTTATCGAATCACGAAATGTTCTAGCTTGGATATATCGACCAGAAAATATCCATGAATTGCCAGCATGTTCCGGAACTTTTTAATACGGAACGGACGTGCCACACAATCTTTCTTAGGGAAAAATTCTATGAAAAACAACTCGACAACAGTCGTAACGCTGACTGTACTTCTACTAACTCTAACTCTCATCAGCACCACAATACCAGCATACGCCAACACTCCTCAAACACATTCGCGAGCCGCCAAAGGCTTGGACGACATGTTCGATGACGTCGCCACCTCAGTGCCCGGATTCGGCGGCATGTACTTGGACGGCAACACACTCAAAGTATACCTCATCGACCCAGCTCAGAAAGTCATGGCCGAGCATGCGATCGGAGCAGTATTCGGTGCCGCACGCATACCTGCCGGCGGCGTCCAGACTCTCAAAGGCACATACGGATTCCATCAACTTCATACTTGGTACAACCATCTAGGAGCAGTCTTCAACATTCAAGGCGTAGTCTACACCGACATCGACGAGAAAGCCAACAGGTTGACAGTAGCCGTTGAAAATCAAGGACTCGTAGCCTCCGTCCAGACCGAAGTCTCTACTGCTGGCGTTCCGCAAGATGCTGTCAATATTGTAATGGCCGACCCGATCTATACTCAAGTGACTCTCCAAGACCAGGTAAGACCCATTCAAGGCGGTCTACAGATCCAATTCTCCAACTTCCTCTGCTCAATCAGCTACAATGCTGTAAGAGGCGGAGTCGCAGGCTTCGTAACAGCATCACACTGCACCGACATCCAGGGAGGAGTCGAAGGTACACTCTATTACCAGCCGTTAACCTCCTCGAACACATTCATAGGAACCGAGATCGCAGACCCAACCTACACGAAAGCCACATGCACGGCCGCCGGCGTCAAAGGCAACCACGTCTGCAGATACAGTGACACCTCGTTCGAACGATTCGCCAATGGAGTACAGCAGACTCTAGGCTCAATAGAACAGACAGACACTGTCAACACTGGATCGCTCACCATTGCCGGAAGCTTCCGCGTAGTAAGCGAAGGTCCATCCCTGGTTGGACAAACCGTCAACAAGGTCGGAAGGACCACCGGCTGGTCCCAGGGACAGGTAACGAACACATGCGTCAACACCGGCGTATCCGGATCAAAGATCGTCCAGTTATGCCAAGACTGGGTAAGCGCAACCGTCGGCCCTGGAGACAGTGGCTCAGGAGTGTTCGCGATAACCTCCGGCTCTGACGTCCAGCTAAGAGGGACACTCTGGGGAGGGAACGGAGCCGGGACAATATTCGTCTACAGCCCAATAGCCAACATACAACGCTCCGACGAACTAGGACCCATCAGCACATGCGCGTCAGGCTTCACGTGCTGAGAGCAACAATCACATACACGTCCCTATTCTCTTTTTTTGTCAACCTTCGATCTGAAGATCGACTCGTCTTAGAGGGATTCACCCTCCTCACAAGCCTTAACCTACTATGCATCCACAATATTCGAACATAGCTCTATGAAAGCAGGACTGATCCTTGCACTATTACTCCTAGTCTTGGTTGGCGGAACATTCGGCTATTATCTATACTATTTCTACGGTATACAATCCTCAAGCAGCACAACCTCGCCATCCACCTCCTGCCCACCTGGCCAAACGTCGATCAATGGAGCATGCGTCAATAATTGCACCAACGATGCCGCCAACCCACCCAGTTGCACCTCACCGGTCCAATGCACTGATCCAGATGGGATCAACAGCCACGTCTATCATCCCTCCAGACTCACACTAGTCAAATCATGCATCACGGCCTCAGGAATAGTAGACCGAGTTCTCACAGAGAATGACGGCGATCTACACGTAAGACTGAGACTTGACCCGGCCTACAGCAACCTCACCAACAATGCCAATAACCAATACCAATACGGCGACCTTGTCGTCGAGATCATCTGCGTAGGACCCGTTTCTCAAGCAGACGCTGTATCTGCATGTCAAAACTACACCAACAACATTCTGATCCCGCAACAAGGCCAGCATATCACAGTCTCAGGACCCTATGTCCTAGATACCATGCATTACAACTGGGCTGAGATACACCCGGTCTACAGTCTAAAGGTCGACACGTCCTGATGGCAGCAGTTTGTCTTTGGCTATTTTGCAGCTGTTGCGGATCGGTCTATGAGATGGACGACCTCGGCGAGGACCTCTGACCGGACTCTCAACCCCGACCTGACAAGATCTCTCAAAAGGGCCCGAGCTTCCGAGCCAGAAAGCATTCTCTGAGCAACCGCCTCGATGACAGCCTGGGTAAGCCACTTCACAGTTACACCCTGAGCCCTTGCTAAAGCGGCCAACACTCGATCATTTGTAAGTAATGGCAGGGCGTCACGCTTCGCCAGGGCCAACACTTCTCCGTCAACCCCTACCGCACCGGCACGGTTGAGGATTGGAGGGACCCCTACCTTACGCACGATAATCCATCCCTCATCCACTCCGTTCTTCACCTCAGTAGCTCCCGGCCTCTCAGCATCCCCAGCCACTTCTTCTAGAACTCCTTCAGGGATGACGATGTTGCCGTAAAGCCTCCTCAAAACCCCGAGTTGTCCGAGCCTGCCCATATAGATCAGTGGAGCAGAGTCAGCTACGATCAAATGCTTCTCGAATGTCCTTGACACTCGGCCCGGAGTCGATGCCCTGCTCGGACATCCTTTCCAGAATCTCGTGATAGCCTAGACCCGCGAACCTGGCTGCGCGTCTCACTGTCCAACGTCCCTCAGAGATCATCCGTAATGCTTTGGCCAATTTCCATTCGTGTACAGCCCTGTCCAGAAGT
>VBBA01000108.1:4754-10144 GCA_005888675.1 Candidatus Bathyarchaeota archaeon
TACTTCCATGAGAGCCCTCACGTATACGATATTTGCTGAGCGATACTATAAGCGTTTCTTATCCATTGCAGGCTAGAAGACCTCCCCCAGTCCGATTATTTCGTCGCTAAAAACTGGACATGACAGCGCCAGCAATGACAGAATTCTTCATATAAATAGGCCGGTCGAAAATGCTCCTTGTCGGCTGAACTTTATCCTTAAGTAGTACTACGGTCGATGGTACTACTTGTAAAAATTGTCCGACCAATTGGTGAAAGTGGCCAGAAAGGGGCAGGTGACGATCCCGATCGAGCAACGCCGGAAGTACGGGATCAAGGAGGGAATGAAGATTCTCGTTAGAGACGATCCCAAAGGAATACTGTTGACTCCAGTTCCACGGATAGCCGACTTGGCCGGGATAGATGCCGGGAAGGTCTCGATCGAAGAGATGAAGAAGAGGCTTGACCGGATGCGCTCCGAGGACCGTTATTGAAAGCGCCTCCCACGGTCGACACCAGGTTCCTACTCACCAATTTCTTGGCCGAACCAAGCCCTCTCAGGGAGAAGACAAGGCGGAAAGCGGCCGAGCTTGAGGCCAAGGGAGCGCTAGTTCCGACCATAGTTCTGCACGAAGTGTACAAGTTCGAATACGACACAGTTGGCGCAGACGCTGCAATGGTTAGAGTCAATTCAATAGTCAGGTCAAACTTTCAGATCATCGACCTCGACACCAAGATCGCACTGTCCGCCGCACGCCTCAGATGCCGTCACAAAGATTTGCCGACGGCGGACTCGATAATTGCCGCCACCGCTATAGAACTCAAGTCGAATACAGTCTTCACCGACGACCCACACTTCCAAACGATACGAGAGATTGACGTGGAATGGATCTAACAATCCTGCCCTGGGTTACGGAACACTTTTCGCGAGATTTCTCACAATAAATCGGGTGTGGAAAAGAAAGACATCTTCGGCTTCCGAACTCTTGTTGCCCTGTTCAGCATAGGCTCAATCATAGCATTAGCGACGGGATTCCTTCCGCTTACGGACGCTCCAACACCGGGCGGAGAATGGCAACCTTTCGGTCTACCCATTCCATGGAAAGAATACGAGAGAGGCTGTCCTCCACCCTGCTTACAGACCGGAACCAGCTACGCTTGGCCCTTCTTCGCCGTGGACGTAGTAATCTACGCATTTGTTGGTTACGGCCTGATTCACGTTCTATCAAAGAAACCGGGCAAGGAGGTCGTGTTGGCAAAGCGTCTCGAATCAGCAAAAACCCTGGTATTACTCGCTCTTACAGTCATCATTCTCTTCGGTGGAAACTTGGCTTATGACTCCTTTTTTGGATGGGGGCCAATACATCTTCTAGGCACATGATTAGAGAAGCCTAGGGCAATGATTAACAAAGCCAGTCCTCAGAACTCTCCCTTTTGAGATGCGCCGGCCATTACTCCAATGAAGACGATACTGATATTTGCACTCCTAGTTTTGCCAGCAGCTTTCACTGTGCCTGCTGTCAAAGCGTCCGACGAGATTTCAGATTTAGTAGGGCCTGTTCTTTCCTGGATGGTCTCTACAATCCATCTCTTGATCTCGTCCGAGAGACACCATCGAGTCATGTCTACTGGATAGCGAGCGACAATCTCCTAGCACAGGAAGCTCTCCAAGAATGCGGCTCCAGCAATGCACAATCCATCCAAGCTATCCTAAACAATGCAACCTGTTGCCAACAAGGAAACGATCGTATGCATGAATCTCTACTCGGCCGTTCAATACCCCTCCCAATACACAACGCAACAATTTACAACGTAACAGGCTATTGGAAGAGTCTCACTAACTCACAGGAGACTGGCAATCACACTGTGAAATGGGAATACCACAATAGCACGGGAACTCTCTCCCCATACGATTACGGAGACATCGCAACCTACACGCTTCTCGAGTACAAGAGACGCAACAACGAAACCGGAGTACAGGATATGATCCAGACACTCAATACAATGTGGACCGGATCAGGAATAGCCGACCAGCCGTACAAAGAGACAGGGGTGCAGTCAGGGATCTACCAGACATACAAGACCGCTCTCTACGCTTATGCACTGACTCAACTATCCATCCCCGTCCCGGCTACTGTCACCGCTGCTCTTCTTCGAATGCAGGGTCCTGATGGAGGATTCCACACAGGCTATGGGACCAACCTAACGTATGCTGGGACGGATGAGAACGCTGAGACAACCTCCATGTCAATACTCGCCCTGAATACCGTTCCGCCTGGTCCCAACTCGACGCTCAGCTGGATTGGCACCAGCATAACCGTCACGCTTCTGTTAGTACTTCTCGTAATCCGCGCTAGTCGTAGACCCACAAGAAAGTAACACAGGGACGGGTCCGGTTCATGCGTCGTCGTGAACCTAGGTTCCATCACAAGGAAAGCTGGACATGAAAGCACCAGCAATGACAAAAGTCCTCATCTAGGGTGAGAGTAATTTTGTCGCAGCTGTAACATGAACGATTCCGATCATACCAAAGTGCCTTTATAGAGAGCGTATACAAATTGTATACTGAATATTAATGGGAGTAGTCCCAGTCAGACTGGACGACCAAGACATCAAGCAGATTGACCGACTGGTTAAGCGACAGTCTTATCGGAGCCGGAACGAGGCGATACGAAAGATGATCAAGGAAAAACTGTCAGAGTCCCTGGAGAATGAGGAAGCTCATGAGAATGTCGAGGAATTGGTCAAGTCGATGTTGAGGATGAAGAAGGCTGGTCGGGAGCCTGTCATGTTGAGGTTGAGGAGGTCGGCGGTGGAATCTGTTGCTGAGGGACGAGATCGATGGCCTACGTAGACACTAATGTTCTGATAGCCGCTTACACCTCAAAGGATCCGATGCGCAAACCCGCCAAAGCCTTCCTGGCTTCAACGACCACCCCTACTTTTGTATCGCCTCTGACCTTCACCGAGATTGTTTCCGTTGTAGCCAGAAACGATCATCTCCTCGAGACTCCTCTATTTCTCAAAGAGGAATCATCTACGCGAAGGGTGAGAGCCCTTGCCGAATACATCATCCGTGACTCAGGCGTCTCAATGGCCAGTCCACAGGGATCGAGTAGGACGCGGATCGGCGGCAGAAGTGTGGTGATCCCAATAGAATACTCGCGAGCGGCATCGTTAGCCGCGGTTCTTAAGCTCCGAACGCTCGACCTATTGCATCTCGCCTATGCCTACATAATTGGACGGATCGAATACTCGCTCACGAGCTTTGTAACCGGCGACGCGTTGATCGCTTCGAGGGCCAAACAGATCCATCAACTGCTCGGCCTAGACGTAAAACACCCCGCCGACGAAACCTAGCAACATCCATCGACTCATCCATACTCCATTATTGCAACTGCATGACAATAACCTACAACCATCACCCCTCATCACCCAAAAAACACTCGAAAGAATCCGGCGCCCCATCACTAGGAAGCTGGACATGACAGCGCCAGCAATGACAGAATTCTTCATCCAGAATCTTTATGCTTTAGAAACAAGTCAATATTTCCCGTGACAGTCCGGGAGTAATCCGGTGCAGTCTGATGGTTTAGGAATCCTCAGGACGCGGCGTTTAACTATGTCAGAGGATCTTGTACATTAACAACCATGGCCACCACACAACTAGAGAGGGAGCTCAAGCTGATCCGGGAAAGGTTGGAGTCGATAGAAGAAGTCCTCTCGGAAGAGATGTCTCATGATGATAAAAGAGAGGCTCTCAACGAGCACAAGCTGGGCAAGGCAACACCCGCAGTGACAGAATTCTTCGTCTAAATCAAGAACCAAATTATCGCGCGGAGATCACTCTCCGAGTAATCCAGGTCTTCTCCAGGGTCCCGAAACTCTTACATGCTTCGTCCATGCATTGTTACATGGAATCGTACATGGAACGAAAGGTTGCTCAGACCGAGTTCGACCCGAAAGAATACGACACATTGGCCAAGGCGGCTCGGAAAAGTGGACTCTCGATCAAGGAAGCTTTGAGGCAGGCCGCGCTTCAGTGGGCGACAGAAACATCAGGAATAGACCCTGCTGACCCGATCTTCCATCTCAAACCAGTCTCGTACGGAGACAAGAAAGCGTCCGAGAGAGTCGACGAGATTGTCTATGGACGAAGAAAACGATCTAGTTGAGACTGTTCATCGACACTGGACCGATCGTCGCCAGACACAACAAGGAAGATTATCATCACAATCAAGCGAACGCAACCCTCGATAAGATCGCCTCCGGAAAAACTTCTTACACAAAACTCTACACTTCTGATTATATCATTGACGAATCCATAACAGTCTGCCGAAGTCGTACCCACTCTCATGCCCAGGCCATAGACTTGGGAGAAGCTATTCTCCATTCCAAATCCATAGTGCTATTGAAAGTTGAAGAGAGAATCTTCTCGAGAGCTTGGGAGCTTTTCAAGGAAAGGAAGGAAGTCGAGCTGAGCTTCACAGATTGTACCTCTGCGACACTCGCGAAGACGAACGGAATCATCGACATCTACACGTACGACAGACATGATTTCCGAGCACTTGGATTCAACACAATAAGCGAACTTTAGCGGGCCGTGCAAAACGCTTTGACAGAGTGGAAACTGGGCATGACAAAATTTACCATACTGCTTCCGAACTACAGCCTGAAGCGGACGATAACCCTATCACCCGGCGGCTTCAATGTAGCGGCCTTCGTGATTCCGTAGAAACGGCGTGCGAACAACTCCTTTCGTCATGTCCCCAATTATATTTTCTTCATGGGGTCCATGGCCCTGAAGGACGAACTCGCTCCTTTTGAGCCCTGATCACCAATCGGAGCACACTTTTTCTGGCCCCCGATGATTCCCTCATGAATTTCCGCTATGTTTAAATGAATAAACCCGTTTCCGCAAAATGCTTTTCTCGCATTTTGAGCGATTAACGGCAGATCTGCCTCATTTTAAGGCGCCGTAAAAAATAAAGTTGGAAAAAAGGGGGGGTAGATTGTAGAGTTTCAAGACGTGAAAGAGACTTATCGAATACTTTCGCACCGACCACGTATAATCCTGACCATGGAAATCCGCTCTTCTCCCCGAACCACCAAACAGGAAACTCGCTAGAAAAAAAGTTTTTACAGGCATTTCTGAAATTGATCCCCACCCCCTCATTATTTTTCTGCAGCCAGAGACAGGAACACGTCACTTTCACACACCACTCTAGGGTGACTCTCCCAATACTTTCAGACCAACCACCTAGAAAGTGAGTCTCCTCATCCGCCGCGACACTAGACCTAGATGAGATTCCTAACAGGCGACGAGGCCTTTAAAGGACTCGAAAACGTGGAATTCGTGAAATAGGCCTAGAAACGCGCTCTACTGAAACGTGGTTTTGACCATTTTATTCG
>VBBA01000109.1 GCA_005888675.1 Candidatus Bathyarchaeota archaeon
CTTCGGCAGGTCAACTAAGGCTGAAACCAAATTCTCAGACTTTGAAGACCTCCACGCCCTATTACAACATCTCAAACTCGATAAGGTGTACATTATCGGCGTCTCGAACGGTGGAAGAATCGCCATAGATTTCACGACCAGTTACCAAAACCAGGTCGATGGTCTAGTGCTTGTTGGAGCTGGAGTTAGCGGTCGCAAAACATCGGATCCGATAGAAGATCAAGTGTGGAAAGAATTCGATAAACAAATGGCGCCACAAGAGGATTTGATCAAGCAAGGAAAGCTCAAGGAAGCTGCTGAGATGGATGTCAACGCTTGGGCCGCGGCTCAAAACCCAGAATCCCGAAGGAAAATCATGACGATCGCGCTGGAGAATGCTCATGTCCAGTTGGACAATCCATGGAAGCATCAAGTCAGTCCGGACCCGGCTGGCTACAAGAGATTGCCAGAAATTACTGTCCCGACTTTGGTGATGATCGGCGACCGGGACGTCAAAGGTATGCAGCTGATTGCCAACGACCTTTACTCTAAGATTCCTGGTTCAAAGAAAGTGGTTGTCCAAGGCGCCGACCATATTGTGAACATGTCCCGTCCCGAAGAGTTCAACAGAATAATCTTGGAGTTCCTGTCCTCGATCCACTCCAGGAATTCCTCAACGGATGCAATCCACTGAGCTTTGCTAATTCTCCTCGTTGCCCACGGATCATCTTCCTCTTGAGGTTTACGAATTGAGCGTGAAATTTGAGCACGAGAGGGGAGGGGGGTATACCTTTCAAGGAGAAAATTTGAGCGTGGGGAAAGGAATCTGACTCGGATTTACCTTTAATCCTATAGCAAGTAAATTCAGTCCAAAGAATGGCTACATTGTAGCGATGGAATAGACAGGATGGATCTCATTCCATCCATGGTCCAGATCCGTGACATATTGTCCAACCACGGAGACATGTTGTCCAACGCTGGGAATCGGGACCTGGTTAGTGTATCCTTGGCATGCTGACACTGCATCCTGTTGCGTAATGTCCGAGTAAGCACAGACTATCTCTAGTATCAGTGTACCCTTCTGGTCCATGTAATTGTAATCGTTCAACAAGCCCGCATATGATGAATCTAGTTGAAGGCGTATGTGCGTGTCCCCGTCCTTCTCCTGTAGAATTCTCAGGACTGTCCCGGTCACTGTCTGGCAAGAATTGTGGACCTGCAACCTATCAGGACTGTATACATGATTCAATGTCTCACTGTTGCAGCCGGCTGGGATGATGAGCCTGATCGAGTCTGTAACAGCATGGGCGCGGCGAACAGTAGTATAGTTGCGGTGACGATCAATATGCCTAATGCCCAAACAATTACTATGGGCTTCAAGGCCAATGGTGTTTGGTTATCTCCAAGAGACCCAGCTGAGTGTTGCCAGTCCGAGGGTCTGGACGAGGTTTGCGAGCATCACGTACTGCATCACGTCCCTGAAGGCATCCCACTCGGCGAAGTAGAAGTAAATGTAAAGTAGGTTTTGAGCGACCAGCAAACCTGCGAAGACGAAGAGTCCAAGCCCAAACCTAGACTTCAACTCTGAATATCCGCGGTGATAAATGTACATCAGCCCTCCCAGTAATCCAATATTTACTAAGCATACCCCCGTCGTTGCGCCGAGGATAACGAGTCCAGTGCTAACCAAGTAGTCTCACAACACGTCGACTCAATCCCGTCCTCTGCACTTGTACGAACGCTTCATAGTTCGCTTCTAGAATAGGGGACAAGGAGTAGGCCTTGCCGTACTTGTCGCCGAACGCCTCGAGGAGATGATGGTCCGACAAGACCTTCAGGTGATGGCGAACGGTCTTGTAGTTGATATCGAGAAAGTCAGCAAGTTGTTTCGCGTTCAACGGTTCTTCTTTCAAAGCCATTACGATTCTCGCCCGCGTGGGTCCGCCCCTGGTTCCGACGAACCACCACCAGAGCAATCGATCGTCAGAGTTCAACGGGTTAGCCATGGGGAATCAACAGTAATCTAAGTAAGGACCTTAGGACCAGGTACTGCGTGTAAGTCTTATCTGAAGATATCGCCAGCCCAGGACGGCTCCACTCAAGGATGAGCCTGTTCGAACATCCCTGGGCGGAGGTCTTGGAATATTGCAAGCTGGTTCCCACTCGGGTCCTTGAACAGGTAGCAGGGCCCGTTCGGAATCTCGAACTTGCCGCTCTCAGGCCGCCACCCCTTCCGCTTCAACTCCTTGGCAGCAGCATCAATATCCTTGACCTCGAATATCGGTAGGCACGATGGTGCGGGCCGATGCCCCGCCAAGAGAAGCGGGGGACCGTCACAGATCCGGACGGCCGCGACTCTCGTCCCAAATGAGGATAGGTCCCAGATCTTCTCTGCACCGAGCATTCCCGTGTAGTATTCTAGGTCGCGACCAACGTCTGAACTTCCTACATAGAGGAATCGCAAGGCTCCGAAGGGCGGACGAACCATACATCACATTGGTGATGGCTCACTATTTATCGTCGGACAAACCGTGTTCCCCTGAGAAGGTACAAGTTGGGCTGGTAGAATGAGCGAGACTGACATCTGCATTATCGGAGCTGGAATAATGGGCTCGGCCACAGCATATTATCTCAGCAAGATCACCAACAAGCAGATCATTCTAGTCGACCAATACAACGTAGCTAATGATTATTGCAGCTCCAACGACATCAACCGCGTATTCAGATACGCATACGGCAAGGATGAGTTCTACACTCGCCTCGCGATCCAGAGCCGCAAACTTTGGCAACAGTTAGAACAGGAAACAAACCTCCAACTCCTGATTCCATCCGATCTACTACTCGTTCAAGGAACAGACAAAGAATGGAACATGTTCAATGAAGAAAGCCACAAGACTCTCCAAAAGATCGGGCTCGAAACAGAGGACTTGGAAAGAAAACAGTTGGAGAAACGATATCCACAGTTCAATGCTGAAAGAGCCTTCACAGATCCATATGCTGGAATCCTCCTAGCTTCCAAGGCTCTCTTGACCTTCGCAAGCGAGGCCAAGAAACATGGTGTCAAGCTCATCGAGAATATGCGAGCAACAAGAATAACCATCCAGAATGATCGACCAACCATCGAGGACTCCAATGGAAACAGGATCATCGCCAAAAGACTTCTCGTCACGGCCGGCCCATGGTCCAACAATTTCATTAGAAAGAATCTGGTGGAAATGACTCCGACAAGACAACAACTACTATACTTCAATCCTCAAGACACACAACTCTATGCCCCGCCGCGGTTTCCAGTGTTCTTCGCCGACCAATTCTACGGAATACCCGCAGCCGGAACTGATGCCGTCAAGGTTTCGCACATGGGAAGAGACACGCCAACAGATCCCGAGACCGCCGAGAGAAGTATTGATCAAGAGGAGGTAGATGCATGCAGAGAACTCCTGAGACGGTTCATCCCCAAACTCTCCAATGCCAGGCTAGCAATGTCCAAAGTGTGTCTCTATGACATGACCCGAGACAAAGACTTCGTATTAGGACACGACCCCGAAGAAAGCGATATTCTATACGGATACGGATTCTCCGGCCACGGGTTCAAATTTGCACCCTTGATTGGTAGGGTTCTAGCTCAACTCGTACTCGGCAACGAGCCCGGGATTGATATCTCAAGGTTCAACCCGGACAGAAATCCAACAGCCCGTTAATGCCGTCTCCAAGCCACGAAAATCCAACGAGTCAGCAATAGAACGAGCCAAAAGTCGTGTGGAAAGTAATATGGAGGGGCTTAGAAGGTCCGAAATTGGGCCTTTCGGGGTAGGTCAGGGGTCGATGTAACCGATTGGCCAATGGGCAAAAGTAACAAGCTTATGTAGAGACCCCTACCCTAGTTAAAGGGAATGGCCGGGACTTCGACAGCAAGCAAAAGCAAGATCCTCGAACCTGTCCGAGCCGAGGCTGTGCAGGCACAAACCCAGACCCAGCCTAGAGGCCAAACTTACACTCAACAAGTCACCCAGGCCCCCTCCAGACCACAGTCCCAGCCGATCCCAAGGTCCAGAGTCTCTACCAGGGACGAGGTCGGCCATTATCTATGCCCTCAATGTGGAAGTTCCAGCCTAGTACGTGATGCCGAGACCGGCGAGGTCATCTGCACAAACTGTGGCTTCGTGCTCTCCGACCCGACGGAGCAATACGCCGCACCCATCCCGCGGAGGACAGAAGAAGGATTGCTGGAGAGCCAGACCGGACCACCTGGAAGATTTTCAGCATTCGATAAGAACCTATCCACAATAATCTCCCGAGCACAAGCCTCCAACAGGAGCATTAGTGCGGAAGAACGCCTCCAGCTCTGGAGGCTAAGACGGACACAACTCCGCGCTGCAGCCGGCACCTCGATGGCCCGCAATCTTTCGCGGGCAATGAATCAGTTGAGAGGACTCGCTGGAAGACTGAATCTACCCGACGTAGTCACCGAACGCGCAGCCCTCATGTATCGCAGAGCCCTCAACAAAGGACTCGTCCGAGGTCGTCCCATAAACGGAATGGTCGCCGCATCCACTTATGCAGCATGTCGCCTCACCGATGTTCCCAGATCTCTAAGCGAGATCGCGAAAGCCGCCGGTATGAGCCGTAAACTACTCGCTCACTACTACCGCGCACTAGTCCGTTCGCTAGACGTGACCATGGCGATCGAGGACCCATTGAAACGAGTCTCCAAGATCGCCTCCCGTGCCGGAGCAGACTCTGCAACTGAGATGCTTGCTGGCAAGATACTCCGCGAGGCAATCCGACTAAGAGTTAACGTTGGAAAGGATCCCGATGGGCTGGCCGCGGCGGCGTTAGATCTAGCTGCTAGAATTCGAGGGTCGACAGTAATGCAGCGTGACCTGGCCAAGGCAGCGGGGGTTAGCGAGGTAACAATTAGGAGTCGTATGCGCGACTTGAAAGTAGCAGCGAAATCCTTGGGCCTTCCTGACGTGCCCTAGAGGCTGTAACTCTCTATTCTCTTGGTAGGGTTACAATTGTCTAAACCCTAGCTTGTACCCAGTGCGCAGCGAGACCACTGGAAAGTATCGAGAAAGAGCGGCAGGAAAGACAGTGGAGCTCTGAAACCGTAGAGGACTGACAATAACGGGCCTTCTCATAGAGATCATTCTAGACGCGTTCTCTACAATAGCCGTTTTTGGCATGATAATATCGATACTACTGAACCGTGTGTCCTACTTCAAGACGTTCCGAACTTACTTCATACTAATCTACGCCGGCTTCCTCACATTCCTCGCACGAGAAGCCATACTCAATTTTGCTCCGGACGATGTCGGTCTCATACAATCTTCGACTGAACTAATGATCACGGCCTCCCTTGGTATAGCGGTTCTCTGGGGACATCTCACCACCAGGCTTTACCTGTACCCGGAGCGATACAATATCAGGGAAGTTCTAGCTTTTTCCCGAAAGCCGGCTCATGTGCTTTACCAACTGTATCTCTGCCTCATGGCAGTCGCCGCATGGGCGACTTGGGCATTTGCCGGCATTGACACTGGTGTCATAGCGTACTATCCACTCGACGGGACGTTTTATCGTGCCGTAGGATTCCAAGCATCCTACTTGGCACTGATGGCAGGGATCGTGGTGGTCCCTTTCATTGTTTATCCTAACTTCATCCTGTTCCGACTTAGGTCGCAGTTGAAAGATAGAGAGGTCCGCTTCGCTCTTCGAACATTCGCTGTCGTTTTCGGAGCAGTGTCTGGTCTCATATTGACCTTTCACGCAATTGG
>VBBA01000110.1 GCA_005888675.1 Candidatus Bathyarchaeota archaeon
GAATTGCCGACCGCGTTCGGAAGTAACGGTGGCACCGTGCTCGGAGTGGAGGTCATGTTAAAGTCGACGAAGGTGAAGGTGGCACTGGCTGCGTGCGAAGATGTGCCAGGCGAGCCTGTTGCGGTCATTGGCACGTTGAAGGTTCCAGCTTTCGAGGACGTGCAGCTTAATGGAATACTGTTTGTAGCATTAGCGGCCAATTGTCCACCTGTGTTTGTCGGATTACATGAAAGGCCAGTTGGGGGTGAAATTCGGACGGAGATCGAACCATTGAAGGAAGAACTTGCAAGAGTAATTGTGGAAGTTGGTGAGGAGCCTGCTTGAGCTGCGGCCGGAGAGGTTGCTGAAATGCTGAAGTCGCCGACATGCAGTGTCACATTGAACGAGTGAGCGATACTGCCGAGAGAGCTAACTCCAGTGATCGTTGCGAGATACGTTCCGGGTGTCGAAGAGCTGAGAGAACAACTCGTGGTGACGGTATTGTTCGATGTAAGGCCTACAGGAGAAGAGGGACATGTTATGGATAGACCGTTGGAAGAAATGAATGTCGACGAGACCTTTACAGAGTCGTCAAAACTCATACTCTTCAGACTGACTGGAATTACAGACCCAGAGGCGCCTGAGTTGAAACTGATCGAGGGCTTCGGGGTCGAGATAATGTAATCTCCAACTTGGACAATCGTGCTAGATAAGTGAGACGACGTGCCGGGCGATCCGACGCCTCGCAAGGTGACATTGTAGCTTCCCGGGGTACCGGAACTCAACCCGCAGGAAAACTGAATCGTCAAATTTTCCAGTAACGAAACCTTGGCCGGGCAATTTACGGTCAAGCCCGTAGATGGACTTGTCGAGGTACTGATTGTTACGTCTCCGACAAAATTGTTGAGGCTACTTACAGTCACCGTTATCACGGCACTGGTTGACCCCGGAGCCAGGCTTACTCGACTAGTGCTCGAGTATGCAAAGTCGCCGACATGGATCAATGCTGTAGCAGAATGGTTTGCACTTCCCGTCAATGCTACGCCAGTAATTGTCAAAGCATAGGTTCCAGGAGAGGAAGAGTTCAGAGAACAGGTCAAGGTGACTGCAGAGTTAGGTGGGAGAAGGGCTTGGTTCGTTGGGCATGTAATTGTCAGCCCGCTGGCAGCCGAGGTGTTGATAGTTACGTTTCCTGAGAAATTGAACATGCTGGTTAGGACAATGTTAACGGGCACATTGGTTTGACCGATGTTGAAGTTCACACGCAGCGGCAATGAGATACTGAAGTCTCCTACCGAGACCGAGGCGGTAGCAGAATGAGATGTGCCTCCTAGCGATGCCACGCCCGTGATGGTTACTGCATAAGTTCCCGGTGAGGTGGAACTTACGAAACAGAGCACATTGATTGTCTGGTTTGCATTGACCGTCAGAGCGGTAGTTGGACATTGTACGCTTAAGCCACTTGGTTGTGCGCTACTTTGAAGTGTAATCGTGCCATTGAAGTTGATGCTTGTAATTGTAACATTGACCGATTGATCGGTCTGACCGACGTTCAGATTTGCATTGAAAGCACTGATGGTGAAGTTGCCTACACTGACAGATATGGTTGCGGCACTAGTTGCGGTACCTGGCGAACCCGCTCCTGTGGTCGTGACGCCATATGTCCCGATCGAGGTTGAGCTTAGGCCACATGATGCTATTGTGGAAGCATTTGGTGAGAGAGAAACTTGGCCTGGACAAGTGACCGTAAGCCCGGAAACAGGTTTGACCGCAGACGATAAGGCAACAGTGCCGGAGAAGTTGTTTACACTGGTGACGGTTAAGGGGAGAGAGGAACTCCCTACGCTGAAACTGGACGAAGTTGGTGCCGTAATCTGCGGGGCTCCAACATGGACTGTCATGAAAGCCGAATGAGCTGCGCTTCCGGGCGAGCCAGAACTTGCAATTGTCAGAGCGTAGGTTCCTGGAGTCGAGGAACCAAGAGCGCAGGAAGCTACTACGGTCCCGTTCTCAGCAAGAACACCCCCCGAGCAGCTGACTGACAAACCGTTGCTTGGAGTGACCGTTGGAGCAAGACTCACTGTTCCTGCGAAATTATTCTTGCTTGTCAAGGTCGCCTGGGTAAACGCTGCTGTTACTCCGGAGTTGATATTGGTCGAGGACTGGACAGAGATAGAAAAGTCGCCGACGTGGACCGTTGCTCCGGCGGCATGAAACGCGGTGCCTGGAGACCCATTTGCCGAGATAGTAGTGGGGTACATGTTGACTGTTGTTGAACTTAGGGAGCAAAGTGCGGAAGAGGTACCGTTAGGTGCAAGGGCCACTGAAGTAGTTGGACAATTGATTGTCAACCCGGAGGGCGTCGAGGAAGCAATCAATGAGACGCCGCCCGCGAAATTGAAATTACTGGATAGGGTGACGTTCAGAGAAATGCCTGTCTGCCCGACATTGAAGTTTTTACTGCCAACATTGATTGTGAAGTCACCGACGTGGACAGTTCCACTTGCAGTGTGTGAGGCACTGCCAGGAGAAGCCGCACCAGTTACAAAGGCAACATAGGTACCCGCTTTTGTCGAGGCCAACGAGCACTGCGAACTGGCAGTATTATTCCCGGAGACGCTGATCCCGGGACCGGAACAGTTCACTGCTAAGCCTCCAGTGGGCGAGGCGCTTCCTGCAAGACCGACTGTTCCTGTGAAATTGTAAGTGCCGGTTACTGTAATGCTTACAGATTGCCCGGTCTGACCACTGTTAATGTCAACTGTTAGCACACTTATTGTAAAGTCACCAACGTGAACGGTAACAATGGATGCGTGTGACGAAGTGCCTGGAGATCCTCTGCCGGTAATTGTCGAGGAGTACGTGCGAGCTTGGGCAGAGGTCAAAGTACAGGGAGTCGTTGCAGTAACATTTGCAGCCAGACTAACAGGTGGTGCTGGACAAGTAACTGTAAGCCCTGTGTTGGGGACTTCGACGTGTGAAAATGAGACGGTCCCGGCAAAATTATTCAGGCTAGTCAAGGACACTGACAGTGTGGCTGAAGCGCCACTGTTGAAATCCATCCGATTAACGAATGAGACGGTGAAATCTCCAACGTGGACCGTAGAGGTTACAGTGTGAGATTGAGTCCCCGGGGATCCGTTGCCGGTAAACGAGGCGGCATAGGTGCCTTCAGTCGAACTGGAAAGACCACATGAGGTATTTCCAGTAGCATTAGCGTTCAGAGTAATTGTTGGTGTGTTGCAACTTATTGTCAAGATGCCTGGAGCAGATGTTGATGAACTGAAAGTTACGGTCCCAGTGAAGTCAAAGTTGCTTGTTACCGAGAGGGTAACAGAGATGCCAGACGCTCCAAGGTTGAAACTAGTTGGACTAAGTGGGGTTATTGTGAATCCGCCGACATGGACCACTGCCGAGCCGGTGTGACTCGCTGTGCCAGGTGATGCTGTCCCCGAGATATTCACTGCATACCGTCCAATGAGGGTCGAGTTCAGGCCGCACGAAGCAGTGTTCGTAGAATTATCAGACACACTAATTGATGAAGCGGGACAATTTACAGTCAAACCGGTGATCGGGCTGGATGTGATCGTGACCGAGCCAACGAAGTCGAAGGTACTGTTCAACGAAACCGTGACTACGGCGCCAGAGGCACCACTGTTGAAGTTCGTCCGGGGTCGAACAGCGAGGTCAAACCCGCCTACATGGATAATGGAGGATGTCCGATGAGTTGCAGCGCCAGGAGAACCAGATCCTGTCACAGTAACAACGTAGACGCCGGGAGAAGTTGAGTTCAGATCACAGGATCCTATGGCGGTCCCGTTGGCAGACAAACCCACCGATGCCTGGCAAGAGACAATCAAACCGGTCGTGGGACTAGTACTAGAAACGAGGGAGACAGAGCCGCTGAAACTGAAGGTACTATTCAGAGAGAGGGAGATTGTTGCACCCGAAGAGCCGGAATTGAAATTCACTCTCCCAACAGCGACAATCGTGAAATCACCAACACGGACCGTTACAGAAGCCTGATGGGACGCAGTGCCAGGAGAGCCCGAGCCGGTAATCGTAACCGTGTAAGATCCGGGGCTCGAGGAGCTCACATTACACGAGGTGTTCGCGGTTGTATTGTTTAGACTAACCGGGCTAGATGGACATGTGATCGTCACTGCGGTGGGAGGATTGAACGGAGTCAGGGTGACGCTACCCGCGAAATTGCTAATGCTAGCAAGCGAGATCGAGAACGAAGAGGAACTGCCCGAGTTGAAGCTCACTGGGCCCGTAACCGTGATGGTAAAGTCGCCGACGTTCACGGTCGATGAAGCAGAATGCAACGCCGTCCCGGGCGATCCGGAACCCGAAAGGGTAACGACGAATGTTCCACGCACTCCTGAACTAAGATTGCATCTAGCACTCGCAGTGCCGTTCATTGTCAGGCTAACGAGAGCCGTGGGACAAGCCACACCCAATCCGGATGATGGACTGACCGTTGATGTGACATTGATGCCTCCTGCAAAATTGTTAGTACTGGATAGTAAGACGGAGATGAAGGCCCCAGCTGCCCCGGAGTTGAAATTGACAGGACTCGACACAATTACCGTAAAGTCGCCGACGTGAATTAGTGCGGAAGCGGAATGGAATGTTGCACTAACATTGCCCGTGAAGGATACAGTGTAAGTGCCAGTTACCGTCGATCTAAGCGTGCAGGTCGTATTAGTAGTCGCGTTAGCTGACAGCGTTGCAGATGTGGGACACGTTACTGTCAAGCCTGTACTCGGACTGGCTGAAGCAGTGAGTGTCACACTTCCGACAAAATTATTGATACTGGTCAGGCCGACTACCGTGGTCCAAGACGCCCCCAGGTTCAAGCTCGCTGGAATTGACCCGATCGAGAAATCTGAAACCACGTACGTGACATTACCGAAACGGGACAAAGCCCCGCTTGTGCCGGTTACAGTTACGACGTAGAGACCAGGAGATCCGCTACAGGAAAGTGTTGAAGTCGCCGTTGTTCCCAGCGAAACCCCTGTTGGACTTAGAGTGCACGATAGATTACCGGAAGAGGATACGGATGTCAGACTCACAGAGCCTGTGAAACCATTCTGGCTAGTGACAGTAACCGTGGACGTACCCTTCGAGCCCGGAATTATCGTGACAATTCGTGGAGTGATTACAACATTGAAGCTTGAGACGCTTATCGTAACGGTAATGGAATGGGATAATGGATCGTAACAAGTGCCTACACCTCCTTCGCATGGAGAGGGCAAGTAGGTCGTGCCGGTCAAGCTCAAGCTGTAAGAACCCGCGGGTGTAGAAGATGTCGTCAGAACAGTTACCGTGGAAGAACCAGTCCCGCCGGGAGTCAATGTGACGTTAACCGGATTGAAAGAGACGGATACGGTAGATGTTGCTGGTGAGATCGTTACTGACTGAACTACTGTTCCGTTGAGACCTAAACTACTCAAGTTCGTTGTAAAGGATCCTGATGACCCTGCTGTAAAGCTCAACGAAGTGATGGACGCGGTCATCGTGAAGTCGGCCGTTACGTTGAGGGCCAAGGAAACGCGGTGGTTTATCGCTCTGCTCGTGCTGTTCAAAAGAACCGTGTAAAGAAATCTCGGCGTGGAGGCAGACGTCTGCACAGTGAGAGTCGTGGTGCCTGTTCCGTTAGCAACAAGGCTCACGCTGGACGGGCTGATGGATACACTAAGCCCGGACGCTCCAGGACTAACTGATGCAGAGATTGAAGCGGTTCCGACAAAACCGTAAAGGCTTCCTAGACTGACAATCGATGTGCCCTGCTGGCCTGCAATGAGGCTCAAGGTCGATGGGTCGTTGATGGTAAAGTCCTGAACTCGGAAATTCGCAGTGGCTGAGTGCTGCCATCCCGTTGCATTTCTAGCGACAACAGTGACGATATAACCTCCCGAGTTGGAACCGTTGCAAGTCAAAGTAGAATTTGCGGAAACGCCAAGACTAACGCTGGTTGGACTCAAGGAGCAAGCCAACCCAGTCTGGGAAACGCTGGCCGAAAGAGTGATGGATCCCGTGAAGCCGAAGATCGACTTGACAACGGCCGTCGAAGATTTCGACGAGCCCAAGTCGAGCGCCACGAAAGATGGCGTTATTGTCACGTTGAAATCCCGGGTACAACCCGAACATGTGGTTACACTAGCTGTCAGGGTTGTGGAATGAGAGAATGCCCCGCTAGTTCCCTTTACAGTCACGGCGTAAGATCCGGGAGGCGTGTTCTTCGTTGTGCTCACAAGAAGGGTCGAATTCGCCGTTCCGCCAGCTACGTTGACGGTGGACGGATTAAGAGAGACAGTTATCCCAGCCGCTGGAGAGACGGTCGTGGATAACGTTACGGACCCCGTAAACCCGTTGAGCCCACTCGTGATTACTGTTGAGCTACCAGACGTCCCAGCAAATAGAGATAGGTTACTCGGGCTGGAAGAGACCGAAAAATCCTCAGTTGATAATTTCCATCCTGTAACCGGATGAATCTCCCAGTGCCCTGAGGGGT
>VBBA01000111.1 GCA_005888675.1 Candidatus Bathyarchaeota archaeon
GTTGAGACTCTTGAGTTCGTGGCTTGTCCCGTCTACTCGGTCGCGTCTGTAGCCTGAGATGATCGCGGTTATCCCTTTCTCACGGGCCTCTTTGCCATGGGCGGGTGCAACTGGTTCGGCCATTATTACGACGGAGGGTTTGGGGCAGCTTCGTGGATCGAGACCCAGGTTGCCTCGTCCTCTCGAGACGATGACGCGTATGTAGGCGTCTGTCAGATTGTTTTTTCGTAAGGTGTCGACTATTGCGTTGGTCATCTGTTCCTTCGTCAATTGCAGGTTGATTCTGGTGACTTTGATGCCTTCGTAGAGGCGTCTGATGTGTTCTTTCAGGCGGAATACTGTGCCGTTATAGGCTCTGATTCCTTCGAATACTCCGTCGCCGTAAAGAAAGCCGTGATCGTATACTGAGACTGTCGCTTCGGATTTGGGGTGGTATTCACCGTCAATGA
>VBBA01000112.1 GCA_005888675.1 Candidatus Bathyarchaeota archaeon
GGGGGCAGGTATCCACAAGCTACAAAGAGGGGTGTACTGGTTGGTTTTGGGATTGTTGTGGGCCGGTAGTTCAGCCCGGTTTCAGGTCCTAGTCCAGTCCGAGCAGTGTACTGGTCGGAATGCTCTAGGATTGCTACGGATAGAACGTCCGCCTTACACGCGGAAACCCTCACGTTTCGAGGATGTGCGTGGGGGCCGCATGGTCGCCGGTTCAAATCCGGCCCGGCCCACCTTGACCCTTCATAGCGGGATCATGAGAGCCCTTGTGGTCGTATCGGGCTTTCTTTTGTTATGATTCTGTTCGGATTCGGGGCTTTGACCGGTTTGCTCCATGAGGGAGGCTTGGCAGGATTCGTTCGGGCTCAGTATCGAGAATTCTGAGCCAGAGGGTGTAGCAACAAGAATTCCTATTTTCGCATAATTTCGTACACTTAATCCCTCGTGAGCTTCCTCATGGAGAGAAGAGAACTCTTTTTTCTTGATCTCTCCTGATGGCTTGCTGTTGCTATCGTGACCTGACGGGGGATGTTTCCTTCTTCATTCCCGTGGCGGTTCGGCATTCTTCGAGTGTTTCAACTGCTCGGCGCAGATGTGGGATCACTATCGATCCTCCAACGACTAGGCCGATGTTGAAGGCTTCGAAGAATTCGGGGTCCGTGACCCCTACATCTGCGCATTGTATTATGTGATAGGTTATGCAGTCGTCGCATCGGAGGACCATTGAGGAGACGAGACCGAGAAGCTCCTTTGTCTTCTTGGGCAAAGCACCATCCTCGTAAGCTTGACTGTCCAAGTTGAAGAACCGCTTGATCTGGAGATTGCCCTGTTCGAGGATCTTGTGATTCATCTTCTCCCGGTATTTGCGGAATTCCTCTAGGCTGGTTCCGTTATGATCGTGAGACATGTCTAGAGTCGCTCTAAGCTGTAGTCAAATTGCTTTGTTAGATTATTCTATGGAATAGGCTCGGGTCGAACCCATGATACAGTTGGAAGAGATAGTAAGCTAGAGCGATGAGACCAACCGCGATGATGATATAGCCGACGGCGGAGATTAGAGACGAGGCTCTCTTGAGCCCAAGCTCGGGAAGTGTTGTTTTGAATCTGAAGATTCCATGGAACAACGAGCCTCCGATTGTAATGAAGACGAATATTGTTGACAGTAGGCTGACCATGAAGACTATTTTGATGAGGCTACTGTTCGCGACAGGCCAGAGTCCGAGTGGGTATGCGATATTGTCAATGTAGATCAGGACAGGTAGTAGAAAGGCCGCGATAAAACCTCCAACCGAGAAGACACCCCACAATAAGGCGTGAAGCTTGTCGGACTTGTACTCTTTCTTCACCTTGTCCAATCTCAGTTTCTCCTATCTCAAGATGAAGAGGTAGACAATTGCGTAGGCGATGATCAGTAATAGTAGAAGGTTGATCGCGATGGCTTGTAATGGAGTCGCTGTCTTCTTCGGACCAAGCTTGACCACTTGGATTCTGCCCATTAGGGAGAACCATGTAACCGCATGGTATAGTGTGAAGAAGAGCGCGATTATGCTGAATCCTATAGTCGCAGGATTCCGGACGAAAAGATCATAGCTGGAAAAATCCCCCGACGCAAGCAGTGACAGTTGGTAGATGTAGATTATCGCGTAGATGGAGATGAAGAAGCTCGTCAGTTCTCTGATCATGTATAGGGTGTAGCGTTGATTGGATAGCCACCATCCCGGGCCTAATTGTTTTCTGTACTCGGGATACTTGGATGGTGCGTTTTCACGGGTCAGGTTATTTTCCTCTCCGTGGAGGTTTCAGGATCTGTGTTGCTCCAAGAATCTTGGTCTTCTGGATCGCGAGCATGGGATCCACACCTTTTGGACATACAACGCTGCACTCTCCTACTAGGGTGCATTCCCAGACTCCCTCTTTGTCATGGACCATTGGAAAGCGGGCTTCATGGTCTTGGTCCCGTGTATCGGCGATGTACCGGTATGCCAGCGCGGTCGCTGCGGGACCCAAGAATTCCTCGTTCATGCCGTAGATTGGGCATGCGGCGTAGCAGAGCATGCAGTTTATGCACATTGAAAATTGCTTGTAAGCCTCCAATTCCTCAGGAGTCTGTCGATACTCACCCTTCTCTAGAGGCGTTTCCTCTTTTCGGATTATCCAGGGCTTGATATGGTCCAGTTTTTCCATAAAATCCTCGATGTTTACGATCAGATCTTTGATTACTGGGAAATTGGCGAGCGGTTCAATCTTGATCTCTTTGCCCTTGAATTCATGCAGGAAGCTGGCACAGGTAAGCTTCGGCTCTCCGTCAACGTTTGCTCCACAGCTGCCGCAGATGCCCATGCGGCATGACCACCGATAGGAGAGTGTTCCGTCGATGTGATCCTTGATGTAGTTCAACGCGTCCAGGACAACCATATCTTGTCGATAGGGGACTTTGTATTCCTGGACGAATGGCTCAGTCTGAACCTCGGGTCTATACCTGAAGACCTTCAAAGTAGCCGTTTCGACACCTGAGTCTTTCGTCATCCTGTCTAGTACACCCTAGCCTCTGGTTGCCATCGAGTGATAGTGACTGGACTATACTGGATACGGGGCCGTCCATGATCCCGATATGCCATTGAGTGTTTCAGGAACTGGGCGTCGTCACGATTCGTATAGTCTGTTCGAGTGTGAGCGCCACGAGATTCCCGTCGGTAAAGTGCTGAATAGGCGATCGTCTCTGCTACATCTAGCATAAAGTCCAATTCTAGGGCGGAGATTAGTTCGGTGTTGAACACGTGGTCTCGGTCTTCGACAGACGCGTTCCGCATCCGGTCCTTTAATTCGGCGATCTTCCTCGTGGCCTGGGACAAACCGTTCTCGTCCCGATATATCCCAACAGACTCGTCCATTGTAGATTGCATCTCGGATCGTATCGAAGAGATCCTTTCCCCTCCCTCATGCTTCAAGACTTGGTCATACACGCGGGTTTCCTCCTCCATGGCGACACCCTGCAATGGATTGCCTAAGTGAGGCATTGATTGGCGCATAGCATATTCTGCAGCTGCTTTTCCAGCAGCCGCCCCGAAAACGAGACATTCGGTTAATGAGTTGCTTCCTAATCGGTTGGCCCCATTGATCGAAACACATGCCATTTCTCCGGCGCCGTAGAGCCCAGGGATACCTGTGTATCCGGTCTTGTCCGTGTTGACTCCGCCCATGATGTAGTGTTGGCCGGGACGGACTGGAATCGGTTCATGAACTGGATCGACACCAGCGTATTTTTCTGCAAGTTCTTTGAGAAACGATAGTTTCTTGTTGATTACGTCTTCACCCAAGTGTCGAATGTCGAGTAGGACATAGCTTCCGTAGGGTCCCTCGAACCCGCGTCCTTCCTTGATCTCGGTCATCTCTGATCTAGAAATGATGTCTCTGGGTCCGAGTTCCATCTTGCCAGGGAGGTACCGCTTGAGGAAGCGCTCGCCGTCCTTATTGATCAGGTATCCGCCTTCTCCGCGGGCGGCCTCTGTCATCAAGATGCCAGTGTTTGGCAGGAGGGTTGGATGGAACTGGACCATTTCCATATCCTTCAATGGAACTCCTGCCCTGTAGGCGAGAGCCATGCCGTCGCCTGTCTTGATCCAACCGTTCGTTGTGAACTTGTATATCCTACCGCAACCCCCTGTGGAGAGGACGACTGCTTTGGCGAGAATCGATGACATCTCGCCGGTCCGCATGTTGATCGCAGTTACACCCGATGCATGTCCGTCTTCAACAAGGATGGATGTCGCGAACCATTCATCATAGCGGTGGATGTTCTCATGCTTCAGGGTGGTCTGGAAGAGCGTGTGAAGCATGTGGAACCCAATCTTGTCCCCGGCGAACAGGGTCCGTTTGACGCTCATGCCGCCAAAGGCTCGGACGCTAATCCGTCCGTCCGGGTCACGGCTGAAGGGGCATCCCCAATGCTCGAGAAGGACAGCCTCCCTCGGACACTCCGACACGAAATATTCAACGGCATCCTGGTCTGCGAGGAAGTCGCTCCCTTTGATCGTGTCGAAAGCATGCTTGTCTAGGCTGTCATACTCACGGGTCGCAGCAGCCATCCCGCCCTCTGCTGAGACGGTGTGACTCCTCATAGGATAGGTCTTCGACGCTATGGCAATGTCGAGCTTTGGGTTATGCTCGGCGGCCGCGATCGCGGCTCTAAGGCCGGCCCCGCCTCCACCGATGATCAGAATATCATGACTGAGACTTTCCACGATAGGACCCTTTATGCCCCGCGCGAATCCCGCTTCGATAGCGGGCAAATCCGCCGGTTAAATAGGCTTTACATGGCCCGTTCGAAAGTCGAAGCTCTCAAGAAGGACTAGGTCAACTTCAACTTGACCGGATGGAGACCTGTGCTGTCCAGTCTAAGTTGGACAGTGAAGAAACTCCTGATGGCGCCTAGGAGTCTAGGGTCCATGGTTTCCCGGTTTCCCAGGAATATTACGGTCGAGTTGGGAACGCTTACTAGTTCGAATAGCTGTTTGATTCCTGAATAGGTTTGTTCCCAATGCTGGCCCATTATGAGCTCAGCTAAGCTGTCGAAGACAATACTAACGTTCGTCGTCTTATTGTTCTCTAACAGTTCAGAGGCTATCGAGGCCACAAGTCCCAACTCACGATCTGGTATCTCAACCTCGCCATCGGACAATTCGCTCATTGATGAGACTAGAGAGGAGGCGGCGATCACCTTGACCATCTTGTTCCCCTTCAAGGTTCGATATAGCTTGCTGGATTTCGAAGTGAAAAGCGCGCATAGTTCGGCGTTCGAAGCTCCTTCCGTGAAGAATCGATTGACCACGTCCTCATGACTTGCGCTTGAATCATATTCCAAGAGTATCTTGGATCCCTGAACGCGTTGATGATCTAGATCGATGAGATTGGAGAAGGTGTCCTTTGTATCGGAAAGATTGAGGACCTCCACTTCAGTATTATTTCTTAGGAATTCTGACAACAGGGGACGGGGTGCCTTGCTACTTTCCATTAGGTAGAGTTCAGAGACGGGTTGATTCTTGTCGTGGATGTCTTCGGTTAATGAGAATCGGGTGTTTCGAAGATCCTCTGGTCCCAATTCGGTCACGTACGTAAACAGTGTGGGTCCCGGGTTCAGCCGTTCGGAGAGGCTTTCCCGCGTTTTTGTGCTCCGAAACTCTGCGCTTCCGACTATCTTTCCAGAACTTACCCAGCCGCCAAACTTTGGATGCCCCTTTGTCAGGCCCTCGATCATTGAGCCTGGACCCACCGAGTTGACTATTATCCGCCCGCCTGCCTCGACGACACTTTGAAGTGACGCGGCGAGAAATGAGACGATTTCTTTCCCTCCATCGTGGAGTACAAGATATCTTTGTCCACCCTTCAGCATCGGTTGCGGAGTCAGCTGACTTGTCAACACACGTATTATTCCAGACTTGTCTCGGACAGCGATGGCGCAAAGAACGAAGAATAGGGAACTTGAGATGAGTCCGATCTGAGTCGGCAATGAGTTCGAGTCAGTTTGGACTAGGAAGACGAGTTGTGATGTTGGTAGCGAGAGCCACCCTGCGAGAAGCATGACTAGGGACGCCCTCACGTTGCTCACCTTTGCCCGACTTATCGCGAGCAGTAGCAGAACGCTAGGGTAGGCAATTAGTGGCGCCATCAACGCTGTTGTGAATGTCACGTACCATTGCGGAGGAACAAACATTACACCAAGCCAGGCATTTGTTGATGTGGTCGTCCCCCCTACCAACGCGATGATCGAGCCAACGATCCAAACGATGCCTATCATGTTGAAGGAGTGATAGATCGCGTTCGCAATAGATGGTCTAAGCAACCGAATGAGCGATTCTTTGAGTGTCCTCACATCTGGGCAGTAGTTGACGACTGCGGCCATGTGTCCAAAAGAGAGAATGACTAAGCCGAGGGAAAATATGGTTCCATAGATTGTCCAAATTACGACCGACTGATCTTGAACAAAATTTCGTAATGCATCAAACCCGACAAGAGCAAGGAAGTAGATGGAGAGTCGAAATAGATTGTCTCTAGCTAGGCCTATCGAAGAGCCCTTTTGACGATAAAGATAGAAGATTGCGATCAACGGGGGTAAGACTGCAATTAGGTCTAGAAGACTCGCGACTGACATTCCTTGAAGCTCCTGACTGTCCTCCGCTCGAACACTCTTTCGTCCGCAGTCGGATTCTCATTTGAGGAGACAGACACTCTCTACACTAGGCTGATGTTACCTCCATTGGGATGTGATGGTTTATGGATAATACGGGATTTGCGGGCCTTCTTTCTTGCTATTGCAAATGTTTCTGGATTCTATTTACTAAGTCGGCATAGGCTTCCTGGCCTAGCCTTTTCCTCTTGGTGCCACTGGTCCAGATTGGACGACCCCATAGGGGATCTGATCGGTACCTCGGGACCAAGTGCCAATGCATGTGTGGCTGGCCATTGCCCAAGAGTTCATAGTTCATCTTGTCTGGTTTGAAAGCCAAGGCCAAGGCACGGGCGACGTTTGACATGTCCTCGAGGAATTCTTTTCGTTCTTCATCGCTGATGTCATACAACTCTACCTCATGCTTCCTGAACACCACGAACGAGTAGCCGAGGAAGTACTGGTCAGGATTGAGTTTGGCGGTCGAAGTCTTAGTCTCATAGAAGACCAGGTGACGATCCTTCTTCAGACTCTGGCATATCCAACAATCCTCTGAAGACGGTTTCATGTAGGATCGAAGGGTTTTCTGCGGAAGATAAGTAAGATGTCATAGATTGGGGTCAAAACATAGCCAGATTCCCGCCTAGACCACTCGTAGGTTCGTCTCTCTAAGCAGCTAGGCTCGGATCTTGTGGGCCACTCGTCGTTCCCTCAGTCTACGTCCTTGTCCCCTCAGGGGTTTGGACCGTGCGACCGGTCCTTCACCCTGCAAGGTAACGAGCCATTCCGGAATCACTATCGCTCGGATGAAAGTCTGAACATTCGTCCCTCTCTTCTTAGCGAGATCCTCCAGTTCTACGAATTGTTTGGAGTCGAGCGTTTGCATGAACTTTTTCGTTCGCATCTTTCTGTTTACAGCGGAAGAAAAGGATAGATTCGGATTATAACTCTCAAGTACAGTTTTTACGCAAAGAAGTTCAATAGCCATTAAAGGCAAACTGCGCGCCCAGCTGCGCCCATTCAGGCTAAATTCCGAATAAAGCGCCGGGAGTGGGATTCGAACCCACGCGGGCACAAGGCCCAACGGCTGTCATGTTTCTGGCCATCAAACCGTATGAGATCTCGAGGCCGTCGCTTTAACCGCTCAGCCATCCCGGCACGAACTTAGATGAAATAACCGAGGCTCTTATACCGCTTTTTACACTCCGCCAGAAAGAAGGCATAGAGGCTTTGACAGAAGCAAGCGATTTCATCATAGATAGAATCCAGGCACGGGAAGTACTCGATTCTAGAGGTAACCCGACCGTCCAAGCGGACGTCTATACGAAGCGCGGATTCGGACGATTTTCCGTCCCTTCCGGTGCGTCCAAGGGCCGATTCGAAGCCCATGAACTCAGGGATACGAGGGATAAACGGTATGGAGGCTTGGGGGTACGCACCGCGGTTGGGAACGTGACTAAAATCATCGGACCCTCCGTAATAGGATTGGACGCTCGGAACCAGTCGGGGATTGATCGGACTCTGTTGTCTCTGGACGGGACAGAGAGGAAGGATCGGTTGGGAGCCAACGCATTATTGGCTGTCTCAATGGCAGTCGCAAAGGCAGCGGCGGATACGAACAAGAAACCCTTCTACAATTATCTCTTGACAATTGGGAGGAGTCCACTGCTCCCGATGCCGATGATGAACATACTCAACGGAGGAAAACACGCGGGAAACGAAA
>VBBA01000113.1 GCA_005888675.1 Candidatus Bathyarchaeota archaeon
GCCAAATGAGAGACAAAATAGGCCAACGCACGATCCTGTAATGGACAGTCTCCCTTCTCATCAACAATCACCATACGATCCGAATCTCCATCAAAAGCAATACCCCCGTCCGACCCCGTCTCCCTAACCATCTGAGACAACAGTCCAAGACTCTCCCGCTTAGGCTCCGAGCCACGCCCAGGAAAACGTCCATCCGGAATAGAATTCACAGACGTCACCACGCAACCAGCATTCCGATAGACCAATTCCGAAAAACCGCAAGCGGCCCCATTCCCGGGATCAAGAATTACCTTCCACTTCCTAGACAGACCAACCCGTGAGATCATCTCCAGATACTCACACGGCTTCAGAAGCTCAAGCTTCTCACTTGGACGTACTGGTCTATGCTCCCTCGGTCCATCCAACAACTTGGACTCGTCATCCAAGGCTTCACCTTTCGACGTGAAAACCTTGAACCCATTATATTCCGGCGGATTATGACTAGCAGTAATCATTACCCCCGCAGAAAACTTCCTAGCACGTGTCTGATACGACAACACCGGCGTAGGAACAATGTGATAATCGAAAATATCCGCACCAGACTCCATCGCGGATGCAATGAACATGGAACGAAGAACCGGGCTTGACAATCGAGTATCATGCGCCACCGCAATCTTGTCCCCCATATTCGCAGGGACAGCCCTACCCAGCTCTGCTGCCAGGGCTGGCGTGATAACCTCCGGATACTTGTCTCTGATCCCCGAACTTCCGAAATGAAATTTCAACTATGCGTGCAGCTAATCCTTACTCGGCATCAGGAGTCGCCGCAACCATCAACACTTCCGCGTCAGCCTCCGCAACAGGGGCCTCCGTCTCTGCCGCTCTCAACGGTACCGAAAGCAGCTTCGACTTTCTAACACCGACATGTCGCAATGGACTGACCTTCTTTGCTTCATTGTAAACGTCACTGCCCATCTTGCCAAGAACCATCTCGTGACATAACTGTGAGTAGGTCAGACCCTGAGTCTTCTCCGCCACAACCTTCCCCATCACACGCCGGATCGCATGCTCTTGTGAACCCTGTACTCGGCCATGGCTGAACGCGATGACATAGACACGCACCAAGTATTTGTCTGGTGTTTGACCGGTGAATATTCCATCGATACGGGTGCTTCCCCGTCTCACGAGGCTTCGCAGATAGTCGGTCGAGTATTCGTGACTCTTGAGAATTGTTTCTGCACGGTTTCCCGCTGTCGAGGTTATTAGAAAGTAAAGCTTGGTTGATTGATGCGAAAAATCCGCGGTAATATCATAAAGAGTCGTCTCAACAACCCTCCCGATAAGCTTCTTCGGATCCTCCGAAGGAATGTTAGACACGTTCTTATCGCCGAAGTATGATGGAGTGAAGACGTTGTACCATTCCTTCAATCTCCACTTGTCACGTATCTTCTTCGCGGCTTTTGACACGGTTGCTACTCCATATTCTACTCGATTATTTTATCGATTGTGGCCTTGGCTGCTTGCAGGCATCGGAGTAAGTCGTCAAGGGTGGATATGAAGGTTTCAATTTTACCATTGAAAACCACATCGAGAATCGCAGCCCTAGTTGTAGCCTTCGCCCTAACTGTCAAACCTTGCATATTCAAATTATCAGGTCCCACAGCCCGTACCAATGACGACCCAGCAGTCTTGTTAGGCACAGCAATCTTGATCGTTGCGGTTATCACGATGAGATCGCTTCCACCGCAGCAGCCAATTCTTGGAGAAACTTATCCAGGACAAGTGGATCAACTGTAGCCCCGGCCGCTATCGTGTGTCCACCCCCATTACCTCCATATTTTTCACACAAGGATTGGAGAGTTCGGCCAAGGTTCAATCCCTTCGACACTAGATAATCAGTTCCACGCGTAGAAAGCTTGACCTCTCCATCCTTCGTATTAGAAACAACAATAGTCACGCGCTTGTCCCCAAAGAGATTAGACGACGACACCAGAGATGAAACCGCTCCAGTCATTCCTTCAGGTATGACTCCTTCACCGCGAACAATCACTAATGGCCCAAGCTGCTTCAACACCGAAGGATTCTCAGTAATCCAACCCATGTACTTGGCCAAACTCTTCCTGTAATCCTGATAGACAGCCTGCGCCTCCTCAAACACAGCACCCCTATCTCCAAGCCCCAATGCAACCCCCAGACTAGGGCGTTGCATCCGCCCGCAGGCATTGAGTAATGAGGAGTACTCTCGTCCATCCTTGAGAGGAGTCCATGGATCCTCTCGAGTAAGAGTATACACCGTACCGATCAGATCAAGCGCAACCTCACCGCTCAACTTCAACCCGATCATATACTGAACAATTCTATCGACCAGTCTTCTCTTCTCGTCAACCGAAAGATCGGACACAGTCCTCCATCGATCATCGACCTTCGTCTGAATATTCGCACTGTCAAGCAAAGCGAGACACTTGTCCTCTTCCCCTGAAAGTCCCGGAAGAAATGGCGATGTAGTAGTCGCGATCGCCTTGTGAATAGGCCTCGTTTGCCTACCATAGAAGATCAAGTCCTGAGTGGCCTCGACGAGCTTTGTTGAGGTCGCATCTTTCAGAATCTCCGCGTTCAACCCGATCATAGCACGTTTTGGTCCCTTGTCCTGCTGGTCCCCAAGACATCCCACGATGGCAAGGGGAGAGAGATCAACGTTGGCAGGATCAAGGGCTTTCGCGAGGATGTATGCCGTACCTGCCCCGGAAACTTCTGTAGCCCCATCAAAACCTAGCAAATGAGGATTGAAATGGTGGATATTCCGAGGCGGTTCTCCCACACTCTGGTGATGATCAGCGATGACGATCTCTTTGTCCTGAAGAATCTTCGAGATCGAAGGAATGTATCCACTGCCGATGTCGGAGAAGACTACAAGATCAGATTCGATCTTTGCAATCTCCTCCAGCACCGGGTCTGTCATATTCTCGACGATTCTGAGATGTGCGGAGGTACCCAGACGGCTCACGCTCGCAAGAGTGATGCTGCCTGCACTTAGCCCGTCGGCATCAAAATGACTAATCAGTAGGAGTGATGCATTTCGCGATACTGCCGACTTTATGGCCTGTGCTGCTTCTTTCGCCTGGTTGTCCAGTAATACCCTACGATCCGCAGCGCTAGCGGATCGAGGCTGCAACTGGCTTGTACTCCCAATCGTTGGGTAGCCTTCCACTACCATGATAGAATTTAACGAGTCTATGAATCTTGGACTCGACGAGGGCGAGTGCTCTCTTGTTCGGATAGTCCTTCTTGTTCCGTTCCAAATGTCGTCTCATATTGTCCGCTCTTCGGACGAGTATGTCCAAGTCATCCGGGATTTTTGTCCGTAATTCCGGAGTCAAAACCGTCTCAAGTCTACGTCCTAAAGCCTGAGAAGCTAGCGGTACTCCATGTCTATCCCTCAATATTTGTCCCACTAGACTTGGAGAGTTGCCTTCCTTGACCAGCTTCAGAATCAAAGACTCGACTTCCTCCGGCTGATATTTGAACCAGGCAGGAGGACGTCTACTGACAGGTCTTGTTGAACCGGAGCTTCCCTTTTTCGGAGAGTAGAGTCGTGCCATGTTGCGTTTTTTCTCCCGTTTTTGATGAGAATCTTGAACGTTTCAGGGGCTTTATTTAAGCCGAACGCGAGTCAAATGAGTCCAAGAAGAGATCAGGCCGGACTTGCTGCGGGGCCGGATGGATTGAATCCCGTTCTTAGACAACATCTCGAGCAACGCCTTATCGGCGGTAGCCGCGACAGTCCGTGTTTTCTGGACAAGCGCGTAGATTGTCAGAGTGAGGTCCACATCTCTTGGTCCAAAAGGAGCCGGGACCTCTCGAATCTTCCATTTCTGAAGATTGTCGAGAATGAGACGGGCACTTCGCGAGGTCTCTGAAGACCCCTTCCTTACAAGCCTCCCTAACTCGTAGATGACAAGGTCAAGGCAGACAAGCTCGATAGGTCCATGGACCGCGTCCCTGACCTCTTCTCTAATGTCTCGATGCCCTTTCAGCATCGATATTAGAAAGCTTGAGTCGAGAACTATCTGCGTGGGCGGGGATTGTTTAGCGGATGGTTCCGAAGCCGATTAGTCTCCAGCTCTCACCAATTCTGCGGCTCAAAGCCACCTTCGACCCAGGGTCAACACAGATAGGCTTCTTCAAAGTAACCTCAACAATATCCTCACGCGCAGAACTCACAATCCCAGATGTTACAGCAGTCCCCGCGTTCAGGACCAGAGGCTCATTCATCTTGACCTTCTGAACCGGAACCAACAATTCAGTTCCAACTGCCTTTTCGAAAAGTTTCACATCCAATGGAACCCTCTCCAATGTCGGAGGCAACGAGCCAGTCTTCCCAACCACATTGCCAACTAGTCCATCCGACTTTGTTACAGATGGATCGAGATTGGTTCCTATCGCAACTAGTCCACCCGGATGAATCTGCCGAGCGTCACCGCCTCCAGTCTGTAAACTTGTGATTCCAGCAACTAGCGTTTCATATCTTGTCTTGCCCGAGCTTTCCACCCGGATTCCAGGCTTGATCTCGATCTCATCTCCTTTCTTGAACAATCCCTGCAACACCGACCCTCCCACTACTCCTCCTGTGAGATCATCGCTCTCAGTGCCAGGCTTGTTAACGTCAAAGGACCGGAGGATCGACAATCTTGCGGCGACTGACTGATCCCGTTTCGGCGTCGGCATCTCCTCCTGGATCGCCTCGATCAACGCGTCCATGTTCAAACCGCGCTGCGCAGAGACCGGAATGATCGGTGCGCTTTCAGCAACAGTATTCTTCGTGAATTCTTCGATCTCTTTCCGGTTGGCCAAAGCTCGTTCTCTGTCGACCACGTCAATCTTATTCTGAACAATCACCACGTTCTTCAGACCAACCCTCTCCGCCGCCAACAAGTGCTCACGATCTTGGGCCTGAGGCGTCTTAACGTTAGCAGAAATAACAAACAGGGCACCATCCATCAACGCTGCGCCTGAGAGCATCGTGACCATCAAGCTATGGTGTCCGGGACAGTCAACGAAGCTCACCGATCTCAAGAGCTTGGTCGGTGTCTGGTCGTGAGGACAGACCTTAGATGTGGAAAAGCTTGAAGGAGGCTTTTCTTGCTGACATTCATAGAAAGTAGCGTCGGCATAACCGATACGTATCGTGATCCCTCTGCGAAGCTCTTCTGAGTGTCGTGCCGTCCACACTCCGGTAAGTGCTTGGACAATCGTGCTCTTTCCATTGTCCACGTGACCCAGCGTCCCAATATTGACCTCCGGTTGCAGACTCGTCCCTGCTTTGTCTTCCCGATGTTGGAGGGCTGCCTTTGTTGCTGTCATCGTCTTTGTCCGCTGGGGACCCTCGTAGGAAGTTGACCAGCGTTAATTAAGATTCCATCAACAGCGAGGTCCCCCGTGGCTTCTTAGGATAAATGGAAAAATCCGCCCCAATATCCGCGTCTTCGATCAGAACAAGCTTCGGTGAAACATCTTCTGGTGTAGCGTCGAGCCGGAGCATGTGCTTATTGTTCCAGTTGCACGAAAGGTACGAACAATACTGCTCATCCGGGCGGTTCGCCCATCAGGGTGGATAGAACCAAAAAGAAGAGCGTTATGCAACTACTCCTGAAAATTTACATTACCGACAGTGGACGTCTAGGGTACAAATTCAGAGAAATAGAGCTGAATCGTCGGGGAACTCCACGGTAGAAAAAATGTCGAGAAATGAACAGACAAGCTACATATTCGCCAACTGCAAAGGAGAGCGCGCACACATCATATCACAGATCGAGCGCATTGCCAATGTCGAATCCACGACTCCTGTAACAGGAAGATTTGACTTGGTGATCAAGCTGCGAACCAACGAGCCGAGCAAGGCCTACACCATCATGGAGAAAATCAGGGACATTCCGAGCATCACGAATACTCAGACAGCTATCTCCTTCGAGAGCATTTCCAACAGCTCCAACGAATCAGACAATGAGAGCCCACTAGCATTCGCCCTCTTGAAGGTCAAAGGTACATTCGATACAGTCCTGCGCAAACTGAAGACCATCCCCAACTTTGCAGAGGCACACGTCATACCTGGAGCGTTCGACATACTCGCAGCTTTCAGAGC
>VBBA01000114.1 GCA_005888675.1 Candidatus Bathyarchaeota archaeon
ATTGGGTCAAATGTTGAGCTTGCCATTCTTCATGATCGTCGTATTGTCGACTTCAACAGTCGGGTTTACCAAAGTACCCGTGAAGCCGAAATCACTATCGTTCTTTCCGCCCAGCCCCTTGTTACCCCCAACACCGATACTTACTGTTCCCAGGACAAGCTCGTCAGTGGTGTAGCCAATCAGCTCGGCCTTGGGATTTATGCCGATGGCGAATTGTGCTATGTAGTCCTTGTCTCCTGCAGTCGCCTCGAAAACCTCTCGAAAAACCTCCTCACCTGAGCTCGCGGTGTATTTTGCTATTCTTCCCTTGTCGAAGTCTAGTCTAAGATCATTGATCATGTGTCCCTTCAGTGCACGTGGCGTGTTGAACACGACTGTCCCTTGAGCCGTATTTTCAATTGGTGCCACCTCGACCTTTCCAGCAGGGAGAGCTGTGGAGACCAATCCTCTCTCCATATCTTCATCATCGACTATTCCGTCTTGTACATGTGCCGGACGCTTGTTGATCTCGAATCTCAAATCGGTTCCCGGCTTTGCGGTTACCCTAATTTTCCCGCTTCGCTCAAGTCGAGCCGCAATCTTTCTACCCAGCTCTCTAAGCTTGAGATGATCTACATCCAATGCTGAATGAGTCATTTTGGCCCAACGATCATACTCGAACCCGTAGATCTTCGCTCTCTGCGGAGTAACGTAGCCAATCAGAACCTCTCCAATCCTGATTTTTCGTTGCAAAGTCTTGTCCAAGACCGCCTTCTCACCGTCGAAGAATTGTTGAAGATGAGATGCATTAACTTCTCTAAACTTCGATGGATCTTCTGGTCCACCGAGATGGATCCAGACGTTGATACTGTCCAAGGCGGCGAGAATATGCCTAGGGGTCTTACGGATGTACTCGTCCGGTATTTGTTGGAATACGTTCCACCATAGTTGGTCGGTCATCAATGTCATGAGTGGCTTTGCCCCTGCCTTGTAGCATTCTAGAGAGATCTGGCTTGCTAGATCGATCGTGTGCTGCCACGTGTCGATCAGAACCATGTCGTCTTCGCGTACGCGTAAGGCTTCGTGAACTATTCGTTTGGCTGTATTCTCTTCAAACAAGCAGTCAGCCCTGAACTAACCATGGATATCCACCAGATAAGCCTTCAAGCCTAGTGTGGACGGCAGTACGTATGCACTAGACTTCGTCCGTTTGACAGGTCGAACAATAAACGAGAAAACCAGCTATGACACCTACGCTTTTCAATCAATAATGCTACTCATGTAGAGACACTCCCTGGATGGGAGCTGCATACTATTCCGAGACCTATTCCGCCCGTCCACCATCGCAGGTGAGTTTCTAACGAGGACAAACGGCGTCTGCTCCTTCGACTCTCCCATCACGAGGTGAGCAACGCCAGCTAGCCCATCGGCCAGCGCATGAACAGTTATCCGTGCCCGCCTATGGTAGAGGTCAACCGAGCCTCGAAGATCGCGTACCGGAGCGAAGCCGGCGCATCCTAGCGCCAGCCCTATAGTCCCCAGCCGTAATGGAGTTACGCGGCTATCGACAATTAGAATCCCGAGCTTCTTTCCGTATCGCCTTTCCATTTGTGCGCGCAATCTTCTAGAAGCTTTGTCGGAGTCGCGAGGCCATAGGACGGCGTATCCGAGAGGTGCATTCTTCTGGTCTGCACCAGCGTTTGCCACAGCATCTCCATCCTTGAGAGTTAGTAGAGCACCGTTGACACCGGAATAGACCTTGTCCGACTCATTGAGGACCACCTGGACAAATTCTGGGTCCATCTTGTACCGTTGGGCAAGTCGTCTTGCCCTTTTTGAGGGACGAACACTAGACAGCCTGGCCATATTTCCCTCTACGATCGCGACAACTTTGCTAGCGACCGCGATAATGTCCCCATTGTGTGGTCTTATCCGACTGATGCTTAGAGCATCGGCGATCGATTCCTGTAATGAGTCGCCCGGTTTGAGAATACTAGATTTTAGAGGATAGACTTCCATTCTGCTTTTCATAGTCTACTCTGAAACCTGTTTCCGGACTATGTCGGCCACAGTTCCCGTCTTGACTAGCATGTATGCCTGCTCGATGTCCCTATGAAATGGCCTATCAGCAGTGACAGGTCGAATCTTACCACGTAACAAATTGTAGATCTTCTTGGTCGCAACCGACATGCCAGAACCGCCTCTAAGGTCGACTGCCTGTAATCCTGCCAAGAGTTCGATTGCTATGACATGTTGACTGTTGTCGAGAATCCTCACTGCCTTCATCGCAGCACCCGGTCCCATACTGACAAAGTCCTCGAAGTTCGCTGATGTGGGTATCGAGTCGCTGCTTGCCGGATGTGTTAGAAGCTTGTTCTCTGCTACAAGCGCTGCCGCGGTGTATTGAAGGGCCATCAGTCCACTCGACAAACCAGGGCGAGATCCCTTCGCCACTAGGAACGGTGGAAGCCCATTGTTGAGGGAAGGGTCGAGCAATGCGGATATTCGGCGTTCCGAGAGAGTTGCAATTGTGGACAGCCCGAGACCAAGTACATCTAAAGCCACTGCAACAGGCTGGCCATGAAAGTTGCCACCTGAGATCACTGTTCGGTCGCGACCGAAGACCAGCGGATTATCTGTAACAGAGTTGATCTCTACTTCAAGGATTCTCCTAGCGAAATCGAAGGTTTCCTTAGCTGCCCCGAGAACCTGGGGAGAACATCTAAACGAATAAGGATCCTGAGGTCTAACGCCATCTGGAATCCCATCCTTGATGGTTCTAACCATCCGACTGCCTTTCAACAACTTGCGCACAGTTTGGGCAATGCTAATCTGGCCAGGGTGTGGCCGGAGTTTGTGAATTCTCTCGTCGAAGGCGTCGATCCAGCCATCAAGGCCTTCAAGGGATAATGCCAAAGCAGCATCGGCGCTCATGAGCAAGGAATCAGCGTCATGCAATGCTAGGCACCCAATCGCGGTCATTTGCTGAGTTCCATTGTTTAATGCCAATCCCTCCTTTGCCGCAAGCTCCACCGGACGAAGCCCGGTCTTCTCCAAGACTATCTTGCCAGGTAATACTGCTCCGTTGTATTCTGCTTCTCCCTCACCGATCAAGACCAGGGCCATGTGAGATAATGGGGATAGGTCGCCGCTAGCTCCCACACTTCCTGTTTCTGGAATGAGGGGATGTACATGCTTGTTCAATAGTGCGACAAGAAGCTGGACCGTTTCCGGCCTTACACCGGAATATCCCTTCACCAGGGCGTTCGCTCTGAGAAGAATCATCGCGCGTACCACATCTTTGGGCAGCGGGTTTCCGACACTGGTGGCGTGACTCCTAAGCAGGTTAACTTGTAGCTGGGCTAGGTCCTCCTTTGGAATTCTCTTATTGGATAATGCTCCGAACCCTGTATTGATTCCGTATAGGACGGGACTGTTGTCGAGTATCTGCTCGAGGATCTTGCGGTTGGATATGGTCCGGGAGAGGGCAGTCTTCTCAAGGTCAACGTGGGCCATTTCGCGAGCGACGTTTAGAACGTCAGCTATTGTGAGAGTTGATCCATCTAGCCTGACGTCCCTCAATTCCTCACGCTACTGATTCGAGATGATGATTTGTGGTGTAGAGATAAATGTTGTAGATAGACTGCAGAGATTTTCTAGGTCGGTCTTTATTGCTTGACGAAGTGTTTGCAGTTGTCGCAATACCATTGCATCATTAATGGATCCCAGCGTAACGGTCGTCCGCACGTTGGGCAGCGACCGTACTGCATTTGAGAACCGGAGGAAGCTCCTCTTCCTTGTCGTTGTTGAAGGAACAGATAACCGATAAGGAATCCGATTGCGACACCGACGGCGAGGCCCAGGATGCCAGACAAAAGACTTGGTGAGAGACCGAAGGCGGAGAGGTTGTTTGCAGCCTGAGCATTAGTTGCCGCGTCAACTGAATCTTGCACCGCGCCCTTGTAGTCCATCTTATCGTACTTCTGGTTCGCGCGACTAATTGCACTGTTCGCGTTTGCTATTTGACCAGCGTTGAACAGGTTCGCGGAGGTGGCACTAAGCTCGGACTGGGCGAAGCCCAGCAACGCATCACTTATTCCTCTGAGGATCGTGTCATGATCGAACTGGCTGTACTGAGTCGACGCGCTGTAGTACGCCATTACAGTGTCAGTGAAGTCCTCGGTACTATCATAGATGAAGGGATGATTCAGGCCCATCATATGTCCGAATTCGTGCGTGAGTGTTGCAGTGAACCCGACACCTACGTCGTGGTTTAGGATCGCCTGTGCGTTTGTGTTTAGGTTGTATTCTCCATGGCTTGCGAGGACCATATCGGGCAATGCCACACCAAAGATCGAGTCGACGCTACCGTGATTATGACTGGCTGGCATGAAAACGTCGCCCTTACCAGTAAATCCAAAGTTGTAGTCGCCCTTGAAAGCGAATACAAATGCTGGAATGTCTATCTTTGTTGTGTCAGTCTGAACTGTGATCCACTTCTTGATGTTCCCCTGTCCATTACCGCCTGTCCTCAACCATTCATAGACAGGCCTTGCGTCGACAACGTGATGGTGAATATTCGGATCGATGAGTCCAGCCGAGTCATGAATCACTTTTGCAAGGTCGGGATAGTCATCAGTTCTCAGGAACTTTGCGTCAACTGTCACAGTGGCAAATGGCAGGAGCCCTGCCAAGGCGGTTTGTATGCGCGTAGTGTTGACGGTCTTATCCATCGCGGGTCCCAGTGCTCGTTCAGCGGCAGTTCTATTGTCGAACGCGAACAGATGGAAACTGTATTGCCTGGAGTAAGTTACAGGGTACAAAACGTCGGCGGCGAACAGGTTCATTACTGCGCCTGAGACGTAGTCGGCTACTACCTCTGTCGTCCATGTCCTAGCATAGGGAGATGTCAGGGTCACGTTGTTAACTCCGGACGCGACCTGGATGGGAAGGTCGCCAGTCCAGTAGCTTGGTCCGGCGGACATGTCGATGTAGTAAAACCGGTAATTGCCTCCCCAAGCAGTCATGTAATGACGTGTCTGCGGTTCTTGAAGATCCAAGTCTGTAGTGGTCCGGTTGTAGTAGTGCACTGTCGCCGTGCAATTCGGCGAACAGGGACTATTGATCTGCCGCCTATCCTGTTGATACTGGGTGTATGTGAACGAGGGGACACCAGGGAAGTTGTGGAGATCCGCGATGAACAGGGTATAGCCAGGGACTGGGGCAGTCCCGTAAAGATCCAAGTTGGATGCGAAATAGTTCTCAACTCTGCTGGCGTTGTAGAAAGTGTTCTGAACATACCTTATGTCGCTCGTTGCGTTGTTGAAATATGGATTGAAGGTGTACGGGGTGGATAACGCCAATCGGTCATGCACTTCTTGAATCCCTGAGCCCAAGTAGCTCACGAAGTTGGATACAACGCTCGTGTTAGCGAATACCGTTTGATAATTGAAGTTGAACTGTACCCCAGTGTTAACGGAGCCTTGGAGCACTGACTGGTACTTCACCTTCGGAACGTTTAGATCGCTCGTCAGGTAGGGTTGGTCGATCTGAGTGGCGTTTATGCCGAGGAAGACCAGTTTGATAGTCAAGGTTGGCTGTCTAAAACCCGAAGAGTAAGAAACTCCGGACGTTGTAAACTGTTGCAATCCAGACTCAAACTGCACAGTAGCCAAGAGAATCAAGGTGAAGAGAATAATCGATAGTGTCCGTTTCCTACTCAAGAAAACAAGACCATTTCCTATGCAAGCGAGCCGCTCATCTTGGTTGGATTTAAAGATGGTCAGATATTAGGACGATGGCATCACAGGAATCATCAGGCTTCCTCTAGTGACGATCAATACCTTGCTATCCTTTCCTTCTGCTCTGATCGCGGATTGAACGCCTGCACTGACGGTCCTTGAGGGCTTCAATCCGAATGATTTTGTATATACATCCGGGAGGACGGAGACTAGTTGGACGCGCGATTTTTCGAGTGCCTCCTTCAGTAATAGTGCGACGTGGCCGCCTAGTTTGAAGTCGTGCTTGAGCTCGTTCTGAAGCGTCTTTCGATCCTCGCTGTTCTTCGAGAATCTGAGGAAATCATCATTCCCAATTCCCGTTCCAGAGGAAAGGAAGGACTCGGACTGCATGGTAGAGATCGTTCGAGTACTCCGGTCCGTCTGATGAGACGACGATTATCTCTGGACGATTCTCGATCGGATGGGAGTGTTCTAGTGTAAAGTGGGCGACCGCTTCCTTGAAAGTCGGCTCCAAATCACCCGAATATACGGCTGAAACTCCATTCCACTCGTCCGGGACCAGAGTTACAAGATAAGTGGCTCCTATCATTCTAGAGGCCTCTAGAGAATCGAGGTAGACCGGGTTTTCGGAGTATCGCAATGGATCGGCCTGATGATTCAATAAGAGGCTCCTGTTTGCCTCAATAGTTGATAACGAGGACACACCGGGAATAACGAGATCTGGACCGCCGGCAAAGCTGCTAGCGAAGTGCGGCTGAACGATACCGACCAGGATCTTTACGTCGCAAGAGTGGAATCCCTGCTGGATCGAGACGCGAGTCCCGTGAGTGGTCCTCCCCACCTCGACGAATGTGTCCTCTTGTGGACTGATTTTCTTCCATTCAGATTGGATCTGAGATGAGTGTCTGGCCCGA
>VBBA01000115.1 GCA_005888675.1 Candidatus Bathyarchaeota archaeon
GTAATTCTCGGGAGAACCGATGTACACTCTAACTCTATGAAATGCCTCTTTTCCTCGGCTCTTCTTCCAAGGTAGCATCCCTCTGATAACTCGTCTCACGTAATTATCTGGTCTTCTCGGATGGGTCGGAGTCTTTGCCTGGTTTGCTAACGTTCTCGTTTTCAGCTTGGTCTTTGCCCTTGCCACGACTCTTGCTTTGGTCCCCGAGATTACCGCTTTCTCGGCGTTGATCACGACTACCCGTCTTCCCCGAAGGGCTTCTTTAGCCACGTAGCTCGCTAGACGTCCCAAGACTGCGTTCGTAGCATCCACAACCTGTTCAACGTCAAGAGATTCTGGAGCGGGGACAGTTTGGCTCAACTTTTCTCAAGTCCTCCAATCTGTTCCTGAAAGTCTACTGATTTCGCTCCGATAATCCGGGCGGCTTCGAGTACGATTCTTTCAGGTGGAAGTGCACCTGTTGATTCAACGAGAAACGTGAAGGTCCCTGCTTTCTCGTCATAGCTGTAGGTCGCTGCCGAAACCGGTTGCCATTTTGCATGAGTCCTTCCTTTCCCGAGTCTCGCGAAGGCCTCTAGTTTCACGCGCTGGCCCTGGGCGAGTTTGACGATTGGTATCTTGTCGGAGACCGGTCTTACGTCCGGGTTCTCGGGTTTCAGGTGTGATGTGTAGACCACCTCTACCGGGTCCGAGGCCTCTATCTCCAATGAGAGGGATGCCCTGCATTTGCTGCATCCCAGTTCGCTCTTGCAAGTGCATTCTTCGGGCAAGTTGTAAGACTCAAGGTCCGTAGTGATCGGGATCAGTCCCAATCGATGGGCAAGAATCTCGTCGTACATGACGGAATTATTCTCAAGGATCATGACGTCGTCGATTGCCATTACTGGCACTTCAGAAAGCATTATGCGTCGTAGTGCGTTCGCAAATGCTGGCTTCACGCCTGAAAGAACGAAACGCAGTGTATCCTGTTCCTTGCTGAGAAGCTTGATGTCCATCTGCACTTCTTACTTCCGGGTTTTCGGAGGTTCTCCTTCAGCCGGACCCGGTTGGACTTTATTTAAGGGTGACGAAATTCGGCTAGGATAATTTCGACCTTTTTCATTCGTTCATATAAACCCAGCTTTTCCTTTTGGCAACACCAAAATTCAGAAAGGTTTCGAGACCGCACCGTTGTTGGTGACCTGTCGTGCTTTTCCACTGGCACTCCAAATTTTTCCCTTGCTGGAAAGTCAGGATCTCCGTGACTTTAGACTTCTTCGTCCTGATTCTCCTGCTAATGTAATGGACCAGAGTCTAGTAGCAGCTGGATTTCTACTGATTCTCGCGGGCTTTGTCATTGGACTAGTCAGTCTGCTTCGGTCTCAGGGATCTCATGCTGGAAGTCGAGGCGAAAAGCGCAGAGGCACGGTGATAATCATCGGGCCTATACCGATAATTTTCGGAAGTGACCCTGGGATCGCAAGGATGTTGTTGATACTTTCCATCATACTCGTCATCGTCTTGATAGAAGTCTTTGTCCTGCGTTTATTCCCCTGATATGGTTGCTGAGGTGTTCGATTTCGCTTGCTAGGATATGTGAGATTTGCGGGTTGCGTTCAGCGGTCTATGTATGCCGCGAGTGTGGACGTTTCGTCTGTCCAAACTGTCAGTCCGGCCCCCATGTGCAAGGGATTGTCAAAGCCGCTCAGCTGCTGGTCCGCGTTCAACGAGAGGAGCGAGAACTTTCCCCTGTTGCCGACTCTCGCCGTGATGGCCGTGTTGGCTGGAGTGAGTTTGGTAATCCTTGGCTCTCTGACGGGCGGCTCGTCGACTGGGTCATCTAGCACTTGTTTTCTTTGGCCGATTCCGCCCATTATCGCCTGCGGTTTCAGTTCATCCTCCGGCCAGGGTTTGGCGTTTCCCGCACTGGTCTCTGCCGTGCTGATGATTATTTTCGGATTATTTCTGAGCACTTTTCAATGGCGCCGGAGCGATGGAGAGCTAGATGCTTAGGATGAGTATCCCAAAATAGACTCCAACTATTCCCAGGATTATCTCGACAGGTGGCAGTGCTAGGAAAGTCGCTACAAAGTCGAACACATCCTCAACGAATCTCAAGATAGCATATGCAAGGACCGTGATGATGAGGAATACTACACCTAAGACAACAGTTGTCCCCACGCCAAGTAAAACACGAACACCGTAAACTCCCAAGACGCCGAGGCCGAGGGACACCAAGGATGCCCAGCGGGCATTCCTAATGGGTCTTGAAAAGAGCAATGTGCCCAGAATCACCATGACCGGAAGAAAGTATTGCAGCCAAGGACTCCTAGTCGTCAACTGCGACGCAGTTGGGACGCCCAATTCCAGCCCAAACCGCGCGAGATTGAGGTCCAGGGCTAGGATAACCGAAACTGCAATTACAGCTATCCCAACGAAAAATCCGAGAAAGGAAACAAACTTCGACAAACCTTTCGAAATGCGACCAATGAGTGGCGTGAGAGCGGCCAATCCACCTGCAATCAGCATATATGCTACTGGTAGAATCATTCGGGCATCAGCCTTTGCTAGGTCGGTAAAACGATGGGGGGATTGTTAGGGCTTTTGTTCCCCTTCCGGTCCCGCAACTTCTTCATCTGGAGATAGTTCGACCTCAAGAGGCTGCTCTGTCCTCGCCTCTTCAACCACCTCTCTCGGAACGGGTGTCGGCATTGGCGGCAATTCTGACTCTTTACGAATGACTTCCTCCCGAACAGGTCGTTCCACGGGTCGGCCTCCTGCTGGTTGTGCCCGGGATGGATGTTGCGGGTTGCTTAGGGCACTGTGGGTGTGAAACGCAATCCGCGTCTCATCATCCCTTCGTACAATATAGCCCGGGACGGTAACGATCGATCCACCTATGCTGATGTGACCATGAGTAACGAATTGTCTGGCTTGATGCACGCTCTTCGCCAGTCCATTTCTGTAAACCATTGTCTGTAGACGCCGCTCCATCAGATCTTTCACGTTGAGGTCGAGAATGTCATCTACAGTCGCGCCCGTGGATAGTATTCCGAGCTTTGCCAGGCTCGTAAGATATTGCGGCTCCAATCGCTTCCTTTCCTCCTCAGTCGCTCCGAGGAGCGACCTTGCTATTCCTCTTGTCTTTGAGAGAGCTGTTTCATGCCTCCGCAGTTCCCGCTTGTTCCTGAGACCATACTCTCCGAGCAGTCGCAGTTCTTCGTCCAGTTGCTCCTTCCGCCAGGGGTGGCGAGGAGTTTCGAACTTCTTTTTCGGCTTTCGCGGGTCTCCCAAGAATTGCGCCTACCTTTCTCCCGTCGATCCTGATCCTATTTCTTCTCTTCTGTCTTCCTACTGGCTGCCTTCGCGGCTTCCAACAGGACCTTCTTCTTTACACCCACGGCTTTCCCACTGCGACCGGTTGTCCTAGTTCTCTGCCCTCGCACCTTCAAGCCGAGTGAGTGTCGTATTCCTTTCCAAGTTCGAATGTCTTTCATGAAATCGATGTCTGCCTTTTGCCTCAGAACAAGGTCGGGTCCAACAATGTGCATGTCCCTGCCCGTTTCGAGGTCTTTCCGTCGGTTGAAGAGACGCCCAGGGATCCCGTGCTTACCTGGGTCACGGATTACATCCTCGATCCGAGAAATCTCCGTCTCGGAGAGACTTCCAGTTCGGGATTCCGGGTTTACTCGGGCTGCCTTTACAACTGCGTATGAGAATGAGGTGCCTACTCCTCGTATCTTGCCAAGCCCATAAACGACCTTCTTACTGCCGTCTACGTCTGTCCCCACCACACGGACGATATGTCTGAATTCCCTTGACATGCTGAAATTGCTCTTGGAGATTGGAGTGCCTGTCCTCACGCGTTCTTTAACATTTCGACCTTTGACGAGCCTCTTTCTATTGGAAAATAGGAACGTTTCCCAAATGAAAGGAAAATCTCGTTCTTGATTTCTTGTCGAACAATTGCGAAGACTTGATCTGGTTTTGAACAATTTTTCTTGGAAAAACTATCCAGTTTTTTCGGTGAAAAAGTTCGGCCACCGAGATTTTTCGGTGGCGAGAGAAGAAATTCTTCTCTAGAAATTTTGTATCCATCATCTCTAGCTATGATGTAAACAATTCTTAAATACGCGGCGGGCATGTTTGATCGATCACCGAAAAAAATTCCGGAGAAAGAACACGAGCCGCAGAAATGTTCGGACCACATCTAACACTTGATTTGTCGGAATGTGACCTTCGAAAGCTCTCCGACCTCTCGCATGTTTACAGCATGCTAGACGAGCTTCCCGACTTAATCTCGATGCACAAGATCAGCCCACCCTACGCTTTTGTCTACAAGCCAAAGGACAAGCCTGAAGAATGGGGCGTAAGCGGGTTCGTCATTATCGCTGAGAGCCATATCAGCATCCACACCTTCCCAGACAAAGGCCATGCTTTCATTGACATATTCAGCTGCAAACAATTCGACATTCACAAGGCTATCGCGTACCTCACTACGAAATTCGATGCAGGACACGCCGACAAGAGACTCTCGGGACGAGGCAAGGAGTACCCGCGAGAGGTCGAGGCCGCGAGAGAGATCGTCGCCCGATCCCGCGTAGCAATCAGCCACTAGGCTAGCTTCGACCCAATATCCCTGTTTCATCAGGACATCCCTCGCAATTGCGTTTTTCCACTAAAAGTCCGAGGGTCAGCTGTTCTATCGTTTGAGATCGATCACGGGTTGCAGAGCCCAAAGTAGGAAATAGTTCCTCAAGAGTTCGTTCTGACTGTGCCGGGATTCCGGAGCCTGGTACCGGGCAGTCCAACTGATTAGCAATGATGGTTGGGCCCTTGCCTGGAACCGTTAGCTCAACAGGAGAAGTACCAGGACAGATAGCCTGTGCCCCTTTGGGGCGCGTGGGTTCGAATCCCACTCCCGGCGCCACGCACTCTATCTCACTTCTGAGACTCAGGCTGATGCGTTTCCGAGAACGTCACTATTCGCACATTTCTCGCAAGGTCAACCCTTCCTCAACTGGACTCACCATAAATTGGAGATTTCAAGACTCATCCTTCGCATACTATCAAGACACTTAGGGGCTTGTTCGCAACAAGGTCGATCATTCATAGATGGCGAGGAAAGAATTGTGAGAGAAAACGTTCAGGCGGCGGTGGGCAAGAGCCAGCCGATTTCCCGTGAAGGGAATGTTGGCAGTGCCCAGGCCCAGGGACGCCACCAGTGACTTTCTCAAGGAATCGGTTGCGACTCTAAGTCTCGTGTTACTGCCTTTCACTCTCACAAGTTACGTCCTGTAGGGAAATTTGAGAGAGGCACCGTTTTAAGTCAGTCAAAGAGAGCATTAACGGCTATCCTAATCTCGGGAAGTATTCGCTAGTTGGATCGGTGTCGTGTCTGCGGCGCGGAGGAGTTCATCCCTTACGTCTGCAGGTACTGCGGTGGCACTCACTGTGTTCTACACCGTCTCCCTGAGAATCATGAATGCCCCAATATTCAACAGGCTCGCGCGCCACGGCCCTACGTTCGAACTGAGCGCAAGGGTGCGATGTTGACGACCCGTCCCTTGGGTGTCCCACGATTGGCAAAATTCTCATCAATCTCAAGAAGAGAACTGTACTCTCTTCTGGTCGCTTGGGTAGTTCTCGGAATCAGTTTCTCGGTCCGGTACATTTTTCGTAGTGGTGTGAGCCAGCTTGATCTTGTTCTGATCTTCTTACTGACTCTTGTCTTGGTTGGGAGTGGGTTTCTCGGACACGAATTGGCCCACAAGTTCGCCGCGGAGAGGTACGGCTGCTGGGCTGAATTCAAGCTCTGGACTTATGGTGCCATGATGGCACTCTTGTTCGCGATTGTCTCCCAAGGTAGCTTAGTGTTCGCCGCACCGGGAGCCGTCTATATCGCGTCTAGGGCAGGCTACTTCGGCGAGAGACTTGATAGGAAGTCGAACGGAATCGTTTCTGTCATGGGCCCTCTAGTGAATATTGCTGCGGCTCTTGTCTTCTCGGTGGCTCTCTTCGGGACGAGGTTGCTTGGCTTTCCAGACCTCGTGATTCCAACACATGACCCAGGAGGTTTCAGGTTCCTTTGGTCAGGCGTGGTGTTGAATCTTTGGTTAGGAGCTTTCAACATGCTGCCGATCGTCATTCTGGATGGACAGAAGGTTTTCTCATGGGACAAGAAAATATGGGCACTAGTCGCGATTCCACTCTGGTTAGCAGCTCTCTTGGCTCTCTCAGGGTTCCTTGGCTAATCCTCCTCTCGAAGCTCACTACCATCGCAAGACGCTTCTTCCATAAAATCTGTAGTCCTGCCCACACTTTTCACATCTTACCTCGTTATCATTGTCAGGGTTCACGATCACCTTGATCTCGTTTCCACAGTTGCATGTGAACTCCACTTTGTTCTGTTCTTCTCCCAAGCCCACCAAGCCTAGGCGGCTCCCTGAAACGGCTCTTGGGGAACGGTTCGTGAGGAATGACTTGTCTTGGACTTCCACAAACGTGGATAGGTGTCTGCTGGCATTACTACCCTCACGGTCTTCGCCGCCAAACCCTTCTCCTTGCTCATGATGTCGAGATTTGACTTTTATCCCATCGGTAAGTCTGACGATTCCTGGAATCGCTAGGTCCGCACCGTGGCAGATCGCGTTAACCGCGGAGTCTCGTATGAAGATCTTCTGCACGTATACGAACGCCGACTCCATAGGCTGGATGATTTTTCTTACAAGTTCCTCCCTCTTCTCTTGGGATTCTGCTTGTGATATCTCTAGAATGTCGTATAGATTGTAGATTGTTTCTTCTGTGAAAGGCCCGGCACGTGTTCTGCGCAGTTCTCGCATGTGGGCTCCCACGCCGAGAACTTCCCCGATGTCGCTTACGAGTTTTCGAATGTAGGTCCCGGCTTGACAGCCGACTCTAAAGAGAACTAGCCGATCGTCTATCTCAATATCTTTGATGTAGTAGACTCTTCTCTTTCGCACTTCTCTCTTTACGGCCGCCCTTAACGGGGGTTTCTGATAGATCTCCCCGACGAACTCTTCCATGATGGAGAGTAGCTTGGTGGTTGGGACAGAGTCGTGAAGTGTCATGAGACATACGTACTCCTTCCCGGTGAGTAGGAACACTTGGATAATCTTGGTCGCATCTTCTAGGGCTAGTGGTAGCACGCCGGTGACCATTGGGTTTCTCCAGCCTGAAGACAGGCTTCTAGAGTACCACCATGGCCCGCGTGTTTCAGCCCCAGCATCTTCTCCACCCATGCAACCACTTCATGGCTCGACGGACCCGACGGCTTATCGAGGTTGATCAAGCCAAAGCGAACGTGTTGGTCGAGAGAACGCTTTTCCGGGATACATCCGAAGGATGGATCAGTCTCCTCTTGTATCTTGTCCAATATGCTCTGTTCCCGCTCCCAGGGAGCTTTCTCCCGTGGGATTAGTGACAACTCCTGATTGGTCGCCTCCTCTCCATCCTTCAGAGAGCTACCTCCCTTGTTAAGATTCGCAATTCATTGGGAGGAAAAAAGGAGCTTCAGTCTATGCTTTTTTCGGTAGATTCGGTGGTGGTAATGGATTGTTCTGGGAGGACTGTGGTCTTCATGAATTCTGCGCGCTTTCCTCGGCCCGCGGCCTTCATCACTTCCTCGTCTGTCGCTCCTTTCTTAACATCGACTGATTCTGAGGTTGGTTCGAGATGCTTTACGTTGGTTCGTCGCCTTTTTACACCAGTCAGCTTAGGGGGACCTGTTACTAGAACGAAGTTCTTGTCGATGACGTCGACGATAACGCATTTGAGTCCTGCTTCGCGCCCAAGGGTTTTGACGCAGACTCGGCCCACTTCGATGCTTGCCATAGATGTTTTTCCTGACTTCTCGCGGCCCTCATCGGCGAGGAAATATGTCATTTAAGGTTTGGTCTGATTCTTGGATCGCTCTGCCGTTTTTCTTCTGGTTCCGTTCATTACAGCTTTCGCAGCATCCACTAGGATTCTACTGATTGATTCTATTGGTCCAATGCTGGTGTCCAAGATCAATTGGTAGATTGAGAAATCTTCGACCTTGAACCCATAGTGCAACTTGTACCTCTCACTTTGGACTCTCTCCCGGGCAACTGTTTGCCTTCTGGCCTCCTCGACAGTCAATCGGTCTCTTTCAGCTATCCTTTGGATCCGGATGGGTTCCGGTGTTATCAGATGAATCCGAAGATCGGCGATCTCTTTCAAGACCCATCCAGCTATCTGTCCATCTATGACGACATTTCCCTTCTCGGCCTCTGACATCGTGCGTTCATCGATCAGTCGATCGACGGTGGGATCCTTCAATGCGACCTGCCCGAACTCTTCCAAGCTCATCCCTTTTTCCTGAGCCAATTTTCTGAAGAGCATTCCTGCGGATACGTGTCTCAATCCGATTTCCTTGGCCAGATGGGCGGCATAGGTGGTCTTACCGGTTCCATGGTATCCGCTGACTGTTATGATCATTTTACGCCAGATTGGACGCGCGGGCAAGGCGCCGTATTTCAGAAGATAGACATCTGTGGCATAATGAACCGCCGTAGGGTCTGGTTGGGGAACGGTTGCTTTTCGCTAGTTTCCAGGC
>VBBA01000116.1 GCA_005888675.1 Candidatus Bathyarchaeota archaeon
AGAAGGTTGCGACTGAAATCTCGGAAGAGCATATTCTTGAAAACCCGAGGAGGATGGTCGTCGAGAATTTCGTCGTGTTGTCGAAACAGTTCATGTTGCAATTCTACGAGGAGATTCGTTCAGATCTTGGGAGACATTCCCTAGAGTATCCATTCCTTGGACTGAGAATTCCTTTCCTGACTTATGAATCGACAGGGGGCAGAAGTAGCTATCAACGGTTCCAGTCTGGGTTGAGAAGGATTCCCCGGCTTGGCCAGAAGTATAGTCCGAGGCCGATCGTTGACCCTGTCGTGCCGATTATCTTGCCGGGCGTGGATTATTCTGCGGAGAGTCTTGTAACCTCATCTTCATTGCAGGGCGATAAGCTTCCGGACAAGGGGATGCTGGGTTGGCAGCACCTGGACGCTTACGCGGATTATTGTATGGACGTTATGGCGTTGGGTAGAGAGGCCTATGCTTCTCTGATCGATGCTTGGTATTATGGGAATGATTCAGATGCTTATTTTGGGGGATTGGAAACGATTGCGGAGGAGATGCTGCATCATATCTCGGACGAGATCGCCGGGCCTAGGTATGGGGAGAGGGCGGTCGAGCGGGAGCATTACTGGATGAAAAGTTATGGAGAGTTCCCTGAGAAGATCGACATTGCCTTGCTACGGCTGAAGGATGAGTATTTGGGACGGATGAAGGAAAAGTTTCCCTGATAATAGAGGCTCGCATTGGTCCAGACGGTCCAGTAGTATTCTGCTGAAACAAAAAAAGATGGAAGTGGGAGAGTAGCGTTAGACCTTAGTGAGAAGAGCTCGGACGACGTCTTCTGGGCCCTTGAAATTAGACTCGGGCAGCGACTTTGAGACGAATTCCTTGTCAGCAGTTGGAACGTCGCTCATGTTGTTGCACGCCGCAACCACCTGAGTCTTGTTGGCCGGGTACTTGATGTGGTGCTTGATGTGTTCTAGTTCGGATTTGAGGTTACTCATGAAACCGCGAACTGAGGATACCCGTGATAAGAAGGTTTGCGCAAGAACGAGACTCGCTTCATTTCGCTTCAGTCGGCACAAGTTTGCTGTCGCTGTCACCATCTATCCCTCTGCAAGGTTGAACCTCGCCATTATTCCAGAAAAGTAGCCAATCCTAGAGAGCCCGATTGGACCGGCTGCTACGAAGTATCCTGATAGGAGCAGCTATTGGCGGAATAGCAAGCGCAGGTATAGTCCTTTTCTTGGGGTTGGGGTTGTCGCAGGGCTGTGGGGCACTTGGGCCTGAGCCTTGTCCTGGAAGAGAAGTATTGAATGTTGAATCGTCTAGTCTCGACTCTTCCACCAGTATGACCCTGAACATACGAGGTTCAGGGACTGCTGCGGTCTCGTTGATGGCCTACTACGTCAAAAATCCCGTAGGCAATTTGTACTCGGATAGCAATTGGGCCGGACCGATGATAACCCCGAACGCGCTTGTATCCGTCCACGTGTTTATTGACGGGAAAGCATTCACTTTCCAGCACGGGACCACGTATACAGTTACAATGATCACTTCAAGGAGCGGCCAGTTCACTTTCACAGTAGCCGCTTGACGCTTTAGAATTCGTGGACGTGATTGTAGGTTGAATTTGGGAGAACGTTTGGCTGATTAGCTCGTCTTTCCAGCGATAAAGACTTGTCCTCGGATCTCCCCGGCCGGGTGCCGTGTTGAGTGGACGTTGACGTAGGCGTCTCCGTTCACGATTGCGTTGATGAGTGCGCTGAAGGCTTGGCCCATAAGTGGACCTTTGAAGTCTGACGCGGTGACGGTGCCTTGCGAGAGTATACCGTCTTGACGTGCTACGGGAGTCTCGGTGTGGAAGAGGAAGACGACAACAGGTCCATTCGTGGCTGAGTCGCCTATGTGAATGTGTGCCATTGTCACGTTCTCCATGTTTGCCACTATTAGTTTGAAGGTGAGGCTTTTGCCGTCGGCGCTGAGTGTTGCGATAAAGACGCCGTGTGCATTAGTTTCTACAGGGGGATTCTGGTTCGATCCTCGGAGAATTGCTCGATAGTTCGTATGCTGTTTAGTTGCCATGACCGGAGTTGCTAGGGTAACGGCGAGGAGCAGGAGTGCTAGAATCGTTGTCTTGTTTAGTTTCATGGTCATTCTCGCTTGCTGTTTCGGGTTGAGTTCTTAAGCCTTGGGCTGTTCAATCTTTGTGCATATTTAGATAGCTATGCTAGGACCAACCGATGGGGATGTTACGCTGATGACCTTTAGGGCTTGAGTCTTCCTAGAGTTTGGATTGTTTCCTGCCTAAGCCGATCTCCCAACATTGGTCCCCCTGTCAGAAGCTTGGAAGCAACGGTGTTGTCCTTCAAACCATGAGTTTTGCAAACTCCTGCAAAATTCATAAATGAGGAGCTCCAAAAGAGCGAAAAAGCGTGCTCAAACTAGGGGAAACTCGTGCAGCAAGTGGAAAAAAGGTCAAAAGACAAGGAAATCAGTACAATCCGTAAGAGGACTCTCTTGCCGGATAAACTGAAGGAAAGTCAGATGAAGGATCGGTTCTGGGCAGTCAGTCCACTAGATTACAGATACTATGGCGCAGACAAGGAGGTTTTCGACCGACTCAATCCCTACGTATCAGAAAGGGCATTCATCAAGTATCAACTAACAATAGAAGCCGCGTTGGCCAAGCAACTAGCTCACAAAGATTGGCATGTTTGTACGAAGGAGCAGGCTAACGAAATAGTTCAAGCATGCAAGCAGGTGACCACGTCAGAGGTGATGGAGGAAGAACGTAGCCTTCATCATGTCGTGAGGGCATTGGTGAATTGTATTCAGAAGAAAGTCAGTCCCTCTGCGAGACCTTACGTTCACTTGTTCGCAACTTCAAACGATATTACAGATACTGCTACTGCCCTCCGACTGAAGGATCTGACGATCAACGTACTTATGCCGGATCTAGTCGAGCTTGAGCAAATTCTCATTTCCCTCGCCAGAGAATATGCTGATACTCCGCAAATCGGCCGAACTCATGGGAAACACGCTGAACCGATAACTTTCGGATTTGCACTGGCCACATACGTTGATCGTATCTTGGGAAGAATCAAACGCTTGGTTGAAAGCGCAGATAATCTTCGAGGAAAATTCTCGGGGTCTGTTGGCGCGTACAATGCTCTCAGCCTGCGCTATCCACAAGATCCCGCCCTCTTTGAAAAACAGCTGTTAGAGAGCTTGGGACTGAAACCCAGCGAGGGCGGTATATCCACTCAGATCGTTGAACCGGAATACGTAACTGATCTAGCGTACGCGGTCGTTTCATCCTTTTCCGTGCTTGCAAATTTGGCAGATGATATTCGCAATCTACATCGGACTGAGATTGGAGAGGTACAGGAATTCTATGAAGACGAGGAAGTGGGTTCATCGACCATGCCTCACAAAGCAAATCCGAAGAACTTTGAACACGTCAAGAGCATGTGGAAAGCGACAATGCCTAGAATTGTAACTGTGTTCATGGATCAGATTTCTGAGCATCAACGTGACCTGACCAATTCAGCTTCTGAGAGATTCCTGATCGAGCTCTTCGTTGCTTTCGACTACAGCGTGACTAGGCTGACCTCCGCACTTCGAAAGCTTAGTGTGAACGTAGAGAGGATGAGGGCCAATTTGGAAATGAGCAAAGACTGGACGGTTGCTGAGCCTTTGTACATTCTTTTGGCATTGAATGGTCTGCCTGATGCTTATAGTCGAACGAGGGAACTAGTGAGACAGTCGGAGAAGCTAGGAATTTCACTCATCGACTTGGTGCAACGAGATCAAAGGATTCGAGCGATTCTTGACAGATTGGACAGTGCACAGTTAGCAGTCCTAAAGGACCCATCCAAGTACGTAGGGGCCTCTGGACAAAGAACCCGTGCCGTAGCTGACAATGCTGAACTTAACATGTCGATGGTCCTCTCTCAGCGCATTAAGGGATCAATTAGCGACCTTTCGCTAGAGCATTTCAGAGAACAGGTGAAGCCATTCTATCATTACATGGGTCTAGAACCGAACGAGTCGGCAACAACAAGCGAAGCAAGAGAATCTGACAACCCTCAATCAGGTGCTGAAGTATCTTAGAAGTTTTCAAGTACCGTTTAATGCTTTTAGTATTCATGGAAGTAAATTGTTGGCTGAATTCTTGAGAATGCGTCGGCTAGATCTCTAAGGATCAGGTAATGTTTACCTCCGGCGATCTTGATTCTAACATCCTTCTTCCCAGGTTCTTTGTAGACAATGTCAAAGCTCCACTCCTTCTTGGAAGTTTTGCCCAAATAAAACGCGGAAATCTGTTCTCTCCGAACTTCCAAGTCTCTCTTCCTCCTTAGCTGTCTGGATTTGTCCTTGTCGCTTCGTGACAAGAATCTCTCTCCAAACTTCTTGGTCAGATACTTAGACACAGGGTCAGCAACAACTGGGAGAAGACCAGCTAGGAACCCCAAGAGTGAGTTATGGAAATAGAGGAATGGTATGAACAGAGACGGCAGAATCAGTCCGATACTAGCGATTGACAGGATTAGACTGATTCCCTTTCGCTTGACTCCAATGATTCGTCTACTTGTAAAATACAGTCCGTAACCTACTACCCGTCCTCGTGAGAGGTTTGTACTTGTTGATCCTCCAACTAAGTATTCTCCGGGTTCAAGGGACTCGTCAGGCTCTATCCAGCGAGGTGACGTTATGGGGGGAGGGGTACCAACTGTCCGGGATACATGGTCAGGAACAGCGATTCCCAACGCCAAGCGGATAATTCTCGGCGTAGATTCCTATTACGATCTCACTTTAGAGTATATCTCAAGATACCGGCTTGCACATTCGGATGGATTCCGAAGTATTAGCGAGGGCCTTGGTTTTGGCTGGTATTTACGGAGCGCAAGAGTGCTAGGTTCTTCAGCCTCTCGTTGAGGTTTGGCCAGCTGTAAACGCCCTTTCTAGTCCAGATCGTCTTCTTTCTTGCCTTGTTTTCTTCTAGGTCTTCAATCCGCATGCTGTCAATCTTCTCGAGTGTGTGGATGAATTGTTCAGTGCCGACGATCTTTGCCGCCAGACGATCCGCCTCCAGCCGAAGACTTCCGATCACGTTCATATCCCAATATCGGACCAAGAAGAACAATGCTACTTGGACTAGTATCCCGACTGGGATGAGGAATGGAAGTAGATCGATGTTGCCGAAGATGGTGCCGACTATCAAGATGATCCCGAGCGACCAGGCTACGCCTGTGAAGTATAGGATTCTGAGGATTCTGGAGAATCTCCAGATGCGGCGAGTCTGGGGCAGAAAGAAGAACGCTAGCGAGGAGGCGATCAGGGGTGTCCATTCTTGTGTGGAGAGTCTAGTCTTCATGTTGGCGGGAAGTACGACGCGGCCACGTTTCGAGCCTCTTCTGATGAAGGTGCATTGGTCGGAGGGGAGATCCAATGGTCGTCCCAGTGTGCCGGTCCATACGATTCCGGTGGGAGCGAACTTGGCATTCATTATGTTGGATAGGTCCCGTATTGTCTCGAGAAGCGCA
>VBBA01000117.1 GCA_005888675.1 Candidatus Bathyarchaeota archaeon
AAGGCTGCCGTGGCGATGGGTATCGTCGTATTTGCCTCTGGCAACTCCCCCGCTCGCAACTATCTTATCACCCATATCAGCGATAATATTGACAGCTTCATCTTTCTCAACTCGATCAAGGACTTCTCGAATGTATTGGGCCTCTTGACGACGAGTGAACTTCTTGTCAAACCCGGAGTGAAGTTGCGACTTTCGATCGTGCACCTTTTCGTCCACTAGTCCGTTGAAAAAA
>VBBA01000118.1 GCA_005888675.1 Candidatus Bathyarchaeota archaeon
GTGATACTCGTCCCCTCGATTACGTCTGGGCTTTCCTAGGATTAATTGATGAAATTTGACTCCATTCTTCCCAAGCCACTCTAGCGTGACCTCACGATGCTCTTCCGTCCTAGCTGTGAAGAAGCAAATGTAGTGCCCCTGATCGTACCATTCATTGATCTTCTTAATTGATTCCAAGTAGGGTTGAGCGACACCCATCAATTCCGGATGCTCATTGTCGACATGCTCACAGATACAGCCGTCGATGTCTAGGAGGAATATTTTGGGCAAGGATAACCTGTATCCAATACATGTATCTCCCGTTTTTCAAGTATTCTAATTCAAAACATCCGACTGCAACTATTAAGGAGCCGGAAGCGTTTCAAAGTTTAGAACTCTATGAGAGATTGAGGGGGAAACATTTGAAAGTCGAGTTTCACATCGGCATTGACGATACCGACTCTCCGAGAGGAGGTTGTACTACATACACGATGAGTATCCTATCGGACAGACTGCAACACGAGGAGTTGGAACTCGACGGGTATCCCTGCCTTGTCCGGTTGAACCCGAACGTCCCGTGGAAGACCAGAGGTAACGCCGCCACGGCACTTCATCTCAAAGTCCCGAAAACCAGAATTGGAGAAGTGAAAGAGGCGGCAATTGAGATTGTAGAGGAAACCTCAGATGTTTCTCAGCCGAACACTGATCCTGCCATCGTCTTCCTCGAAGGACCAGTCCCATCCATTCTTCGACATTTCTATTCTAGGGCACTCACTGACATTCTAACGGTTGAAGAGGCTGAACAGTTGGCAGCGGAAGCGGGTGTTGAATCCTGCCTGATCAAGGGTAACAGGGGCACAGTAGGAGCTCTGGCAGCGGTGGGGGCAGACCTCAACAGGGACGACCACACGTTTGAGATGATCGCTTACAGGAGAAAGGAAAATCGCGGGACCAAGAGAAAGGTGGACCCCGAGTCGGTTATGGAGATGAACTCGAAAATGGGTGATTCGACCTTCAACAATCTCGATCCTGACACCGGACGCATCCTAGTTGCGCCTCATGGTCCAGATCCGGTCTTGTTTGGAGTCAGAGGGGAAGATCCATGGTCTGTCGCTGAAGCCTTCAAGATGATTCGTCCAAACGAGCCCGTCGAGAGAGCAACGCTGTTCAAGACAAACCAAGGAACCGACGCTCACTTTTCGCGATCCCGATGGATCACAGAGTTACAAGCGGACCAATCCGGAAACATCACAGGTGAAGTTATGACACACCCAGTGTCCAATTTAGGCGGCCACGTTTTCTTCCGTCTCTTAGACAACTCTGGCGAGGTGGACTGTGCGGCGTACGAACCGACTGGTCCGTTTAGAGACGAGGTTCTGTTGCTCGTTCCCGGCGATCGTATCAGGGCATTTGGCGGTGTTGGATCAGGTCCCTTAGGGGTTTTGACGTTCAATATGGAAAAATTCGAGGTTATTCATCTGGTCGAGTGCACTGAGTCGAAGAGACGATCATGCAAGAAGTGTGGTGGAAGCCTTGAGTCGATGGGCAGAGGACAGGGTGGTCGGTGCAGAAGATGTGGATACAGACTCTCAGGCCCGTTGAAGGATTTGATTCCGAAGCGAAGACAAATTCAACCGGGACTACATATGCCTCCTCCAAGAGCTCTTAGACATCTGACCAAACCATTTTCTAGGATCGAACGACAGAAGACGAATATACCTTCTAGGTCCCTGCGAGGAACCTCGATCAGAAATCAGCTTTTCAAGGGTTAACCTTTTTAAAAACTCTTAGGGCGGCCCTTCCCTCAGTAGCGGGGTGGGGTAGATTCTCCAATTAGCGAGAAGCCTATCCAGGTTTAACCCGCAGGGCTCATAACCCTGAGATTGGTTTCAGTTCCTCTTGGAAGAGGAATGAGAGACCCTCAAGCGGTGGTTCGAAAGGGCCCGCGATAAAGCCCGGAAAGTCCACCCCCCGCTACCAAATCGTGAAAGGACAATCAATTTTTCTACCGGCCCCAAGAGTCATCACATCGTAACAGACCGATGCTAGATATCAAACTCGTTAGAGAAAACCCTAACCTCGTCAAGGAGAACCTTCGAAGGCGAGGAACGCTGGACAAGGTCCCAGAGGTCGACCGTCTCCTCGAATTGGACAATAAATGGCGACAGTTCCTCCAAGAGACTGAGGCACTGAGGAGAAAGCGGAACGAGATAACTCAAGAGATTGCCAAAGCCCGATCCAAAAAAGAGGATGCGTCGCTCCTTCTGAGACAGGCAGAACAAATTCCTGAGCAGATCAAGAAGATAGAGGGTGAAGCCGATAGGATCAAGGACATTGTCGAACAAATCCTCCTCAATCTCCCGAACCTTGTCGATCCTTCAGTCCCATTCGGTAAGGATGATAATGACAATGTCGAAGTGAAGCGTTGGGGAGAACCTCCAAGGTTCCCGTTCAAACCCTTGGATCATATCGACATTGGCGTCAAGCAGGGATTAATCGACATGGAGAAAGCCGCGAAAGTTGCCGGCGCACGTTTCTATTATCTCAAGGGAGACCTTGTCCGGCTAAATCAAGCAATAATTAGATACGGCCTTGACTTCATCAATAAGAAGAGATACGAGCTCTACCAGCCGCCCTATCTTCTTCGTAGGGAAGTAGTCGCTGGCGCAGTAGCACTCGCGGACTTTGAGGAGGTCATCTACAAGGTCGAGGGAGAGGACCTGTATCTTCTGGCTACGGCAGAGCACGCGCTGTTAGGACTGCACATGGATGACATCATTCTGGCGGACAGGTTACCCCTGAAGTATGCCGCCATTAGTCCTTGCTTCAGGAAGGAGGCAGGTGCGCATGGACGAGATACCAAAGGTATCTTCCGGGTTCATCAGTTCGAGAAGGTGGAACAGTTCATTTTCTCACGTCCAGAAGACTCGTGGAAGTTGCATGAGGAGTTGTTGGTCAACGTGGAGGAGTTCTTCCAATCATTGAAGATCCCCTACAGGATCGTCAATGTTTGCACTGGAGATCTGGGAACAGTGGCAGCGAAGAAGTACGACTTGGAGGCCTGGCTTCCCGGCCAGGGAAAGTATCGGGAGATGGCATCGTGCAGTAATTGCACCAGCTATCAATCAGTCCGGTCAAAGGTCCGGTATCGAGAGAAGACAAGCGAGCCCACAAAGTACCCGCATACGCTAAACAGCACACTGGTCGCTACCGAGAGGGCGATAGTGGCGATACTAGAGAACAATCAAAGGGAAGATGGAACGGTCACCGTACCAAATGTACTCCAATCATACATGAACGGGCAGGAACAAATCCCAACAAAATAAACCCGACTTGAATACCAACAAATAACAAGCTATTGCCAATCTCTTCGACACGAACCTCATCATCGAAGTAGCCAGTATAGGTCAATCATCGATCTCACTGCTTCAACGCAGAGCTGAGGAGCGCACAGAAAGTATAAGCCACAATCATTCCATAATAGATACGGGATCGATGGAATTGCCACAAGATCGTCCCGTCTTACTTTACGATAACGACTGCAGTATCTGCTCCCGCTTTGCCCATCTAGCTCAGAAGACGTCAAAGGGTTGCGTGAAACCGGTCGGTCATTTCACGACAGAGGGATCAAAGATAAAATCTGATTTCTTCCGGGCGGAAGACAGACCAGAGGAAATGTTCTGGATACTTGTCCAGGAAGTGGGATACGGTGGAAGAAGTGGATTAATGCCATTGCTAAGAGAAGTTATCCGTGGCAGGCTGATAATGTCTTGACAGAAAACAACGGCGCTTCATGTCCACGCCCAAGGAATGCGGTGAGAAGAGTGTTGGGAGTTCTGAGGACCGGGAGAGTTGTAAAGAGACGTACAAGGACCAGCTAAGCTAGGACCGGGACTTTTTCCCGGCACGCCAAGCCTCAGGCTCTTGTCCGCATCGTATCCCATCATTCTTGTCAACACCTAATCTCCATCTTACTAGTTGGCAAAGGGCAAGGTTACCCAGTCGCCAGATTCTAACAGATTGACCTCCTCGCCTACATTACCTATTTCAGTTTAGTGGCTCTTCTATTCAGAATAAGGTCATAACCAATTCCTGTCAAATAATCGTTGTGAGTTCAAAAGGCTGGTTTCATTCCCATGAAAGCGGAACGTTGAAATCCCATACCCCAACCTCCCCTATCCATGTCCCAGTCACTATCCAACCTGAAGCCAGGACTTCCAGCACCAAGCTTCTCTGCCCCCGATGCAAACGGAGAAATTGTCCGATTGACTGATTATCGTGGCAAGAAAGTAGTCCTCTACTTCTATCCGAAAGATGACACTCCAGGATGCACGGTCGAATCATGTGGATTAAGAGACAACTACGACAAGATCAGAGAGCTGGGAGCAGAGGTTCTAGGAGTCAGTGTTGACGATGCGGTCTCGCATCGAAAATTCACCGACAAGTACAATCTACCCTTCCGACTTGTCGCGGACGTCGATAAGAAGATATCAAGGGCATATGGCGTACTGAATGAAGAACGAGGAATGGACCGGAGGGTCACATTCCTAATTGATGCGCAGGGACGGATCGAGAAAATATTCGACCCAGTGAAAGCTGACCAGCACCCAGCAGAAGTCGTCGGCTCTCTAACGAAACCGTGACTTTTCTCCCAATTCCCTTTCCAAAATCCTCGCCTCCTAGGAAGCGTTCCTATTGCCTTTGAAAGTAGGCATGCACGTGTCGATCGCAGGCACTATAGATCTAGCAGTCGACAGAGCCGTCGAATCAAATTGCGACACTTTCCAGATCTTTACCCGCAATCCTCGAGGCTGGAAAGTAAGCAATCTGGACCATGAGGAAGTCGAGAAATTCAAGTCAAAGTTGAGACAACACAACATTGGACCGGTTGTCTCGCATATGCCGTATCTCCCAAATCTTTCAAGTCCGAAAGACGATTTTTACGAAAAATCCGTCGAAGCACTTGTAGGCGAGGTTGAGCGATGCACCCTGCTCAAGATTCAGTATATTGTTATTCATCTCGGAAGCCATCTAGGGCTTGGACGAGACGCCGGATTGAAGCGGCTTGTGGGAGCGTTGAATCCAGCGACCGCGAAAATCAAAGGAGACCTGAAAATTCTCCTTGAAAATACGGCGGGCCAAGCGAATAGTATGGGCTCAAAGTTTGAAGAATTGCGGGAGATAATTGACAAGTCTCGACACCCCAAACGGCTTGGCATTTGTCTCGATAGTTGCCACCTCTACGCCGCTGGTTATGACCTGCACACTTCAAAGAGCGTCAAAGCAACAATGGAAAGATTCGAGGAGATTGTTGGTGTCGAGGAGTTGAAGGTGATCCATCTCAATGATTCGAAGAATGGTTTAGGCTCAGGCCTGGACCGTCACGAACACATTGGAATGGGCTACATCGGAGAGGAAGGCTTCAGGGCCCTGCTACACCACCCAACAGTCAGGGAGCTACCTCTGATCTTAGAAACCCCCATTGATGAGAGACGTGATGATCAGGAGAACCTCAAGATGACCCGTGAGCTAGGGAAATAGGATCAAGCTTTGGTTCAGACTTTTGCCTTGAGTAGGACTGCCGCGAATGTTCACCGAATAATCTCCACCGCCGCCCTAGCTGTCAAGCAAGTACAAGCAGAGCCAACGACCCTTCAAGAGATAGGGGATTCAACAGACGGCGACCCCTTCCGCGTCCTGATCGCCACAGTTCTGTCCCAACGGACGCGTGATCCCGTAACCGCTATCGCTTCGAGCCGTCTCTTCTCTCGCTATCCGGATGTGAAGAAACTCGCAAAAGCTGATACACGAGTCGTTTCGCGCCTGATACGACCGGTAGGGTTCTACAAAACAAAGGCGAGACGAATCAAAGAGATCTCAAGAATTCTCCTTGACAAGCACGGAGGGAAAGTTCCAGAGAAGATGGAAGAACTGCTGGATCTCCCAGCCGTAGGTCGCAAGACTGCAAACTGCGTCCTCGTTTATGGATTTGGTAAGCCGGCTATTCCTGTCGATACACACGTCCACAGAATATCCAATCGGCTAGGACTAGTTCATACGAAGACGCCAGAGGAAACCGAGATAGAACTCACGCGTATTACTGATCGCAGGGATTGGTTGGATTTGAGCGAGGTATTCGTCAAGTTTGGCCAGACGATTTGCAAGCCCATCGGGCCCAAATGTTCAACATGCACACTAAACAGTAATTGTGCGTTCTATCAGGAGAAGAGGGCCCCGGCTTAGAGACTAGGATCGGCGCGGCCGTGCATAGATGATCCCATCTCTTCCGGATTCCTTCTCCTCAATGGTCGGGGATGGCGCTCCATCGGACGCCAATCCTCACTCTTGACCCCCATTGCCCATTTGACGGATATTCTTTGACTAAGCAATCTCTCTCACACAACTCCTAGTGTATCGGGGTATGGGATAT
>VBBA01000082.1 GCA_005888675.1 Candidatus Bathyarchaeota archaeon
TCGAAATCGGAAGATGATTGCCTCGTCGACACATATGCACCTGGGCGTCTCTCACTGCCTGAAGGTCCTAGTTGTACGAGGCCAGGCGGGCGAAATAACCAATTTCGAAAAGAAACTTCGAAACCTCAATGGAATAATGCAACTAAAGCTCTCGTACATGAAGACGGAAGCCTCCTAGGAGATTCTTCATCAACAGAGTGTACGATTAGCCAATACAGAGAGGGCTATCTTAAGACCCTCTGAAAGCATCATTTATCGAGGATTAGCGCCCGTGTATCGAGAGTCTGTACGATACTACGACGAGATCTACTCTTACAAGGACTATAAGAAAGAAGCCGAGAAAGATCCATCGCATAATTCGGAGATACAAAACGGGGCCTGGTGATTCCCTGCTCGATGTAGCATGTGGAACGGGCAACCACATCCAATACCTCAAACGCAACTATCACGTCGAAGGGCTGGACATTAACCAAGAGATGCTCGCCATCGCCCGAAGAAAACATCCTGACATAGTCTTTCATAAGGCGGACATGACTAATTTCAATCTTGGACGACAGTACGACGTGATCGTTTGTCTGTTCAGCGCGATAGGATTCGTACAGAACGTTCCAAAGCTCAGGAGTACCATGCGGTCGATCACAAAGCACCTCCGCCCCGGCGGTGTCGTCATTGTGGAACCCTGGTTCTCGCCAAGAATGTGGAACAAGGGAACAATACACGCCACTTTCGTAGACAAGCCTAATTTGAAGATCGCTCGCATAGCCACCTCCGCGGTTCATGGGAAGAAATCGCTAAACAAGATGCACCATCTCGTTGGCACGCCTAAAGAAATAGAATACTTCATCGAAGACTTGGAGATGGGGCTCTTCACAAAAAGCGAGTATCTAGAGTCGTTCCGTAAAGGAGGCCTCAGCCCACACTACGATCCGAAGGGATTGATCGGTCGAGGACTGTACATTGGGACACGGCGAAAATGATTGAATCTACTTAGCGCGGAATCGGTCCCGACAAAGAGTGGTGCTCAAGAAGATGCTAGAGCCTTCAAAATACGTTTGTGAGTACTTTCAATCGATTCTACGCCAGTGTTAAGCAAGAGACACTTTACCCCGAACTTGGAGATCATGTCCCGGAAGAACTGCTCCTGACGTGCATTATCCAACCTCAACAGGTACGGATTATACCAGGGCTCGGATCCAAGCTTCCCCCACATATCCTTCGGACCAGCCCCTGGACGCACCATAAACTCACCTTTCTTCAAAACCTCCACAGCCTTATCGGCGTCCAGACGGACCGCTGCCGGGCTTGTAGCATCTCTTCTTAGAAGCACAAGAAGATCCACACGTGCGTCGTCCGCGATCTTGTCCGCTCCGAGAAGGTCCTCCCTGCGGACGAGAGCGCGACTGTTGCCGAAAGCATAGTAGCACCATCGATTTCCATCGTTGAAGACGCAAGTGTTCCCTGTCATCTTACAGCCATACTCGCCATCTGTAAACTCGCACTCCTTCTTGTTCACTACAATGTTCTCGCACTTGCTCTCGTCGAAAGTATTGCGTAGCCAAGGCTTGTCCTTCTGGGTTTCCGTCCGCATGTACAAGCTCTTCTCAGGCTGTCGTCCAACCAAGTAGCCCTGGTTTTCACCTTCGTCATGGTTGATGTAGACCCAATCATCGCCGACAACACGACCTCCCGGAAGCTCCATCAACTTGAACGCCTGAGTCGTCTTGCCTGTCCCTGTCGGTGCAACTATGATCACTCCCTTTCCTTCAACCTGTGCACAGGCGCCGTGTATCGAATGCGTATTGAAGTCCCTCTCTAAGACCGCCGCGGCCATTCCCAATGCCCAGCTCTTGCACTGTCCATAGTATTCGGTGTTGAAGAAGACCGACTCATTCGTGTCCGGACAATAGTAAGCAGAAGGCTCAACACCCTCTACACCAAATGCGGAAAAGATCCTTCCATCGACCGAGGGTTTCATGCCCTCGAACCAGTTCATCTTCCAGAACTCGTACTGGTGATGACTGTTCCCGTTGAACTCTATCGTAACGCCATTCAGATTTGCTTTAGAATGAAAGGCCTTCGAGCTCAACTTCTTCTTCGCAGTCTTCTTCAGCTCCTCGAATTTGCCCCGCGGAACGTTCTTGTCGCTCTTGACACGGGACGTTGAGGCAGTAACGTAATTGTCCAGCATCTCCTTCTTCCCCAGTTTATTGTTCTGCCCGAGCGGCTTCTAACGCTGCTATTGATTCGAATATGACCTTTGCACCCGCCGCGGCCGTCTGACCAGAATCATACTCGGGCGATACCTCCACCATATCAAACCCGATAGTATTCGTATCCATCGCCGCCGTAACCAATGTCAACAACTCTCCATTCGACAATCCATCCGGCTCAGGATTCCCTACTCCAGGAGCGACTCCAGGGTCCAACACGTCAATATCCACCGTCACATAGAGATGTTTGAATCGTCCCGAGAACGCTTTGATCTTGGACACGCTATCTTTCAACGGAGCCCCATGTATCTCCAGAGGCGTTATCGTCGCCACCTTTCCTGGTCCCCTGCAAAACTCCCACTCGGGAGCGGAAAAAGCCCTGATCCCTACTTCCATAATATGGCCTGGGCCTAAACGTTCTGCAATACGACGCATGAAAGTTGCGTGTGAAAGCTTCTTACCTAGAAACTCATCTCGCAGATCGAGGTGCGCATCAAAGTTGATCAATCCAAGATCCTGTGGCAAAGCATCCACTGAGGCTTTCGTGATAGTGTGCTCTCCACCACACATTATCGGAATCTTCTTCTGAACGACCATCTCAGACCATACCGCGTTAACTCGATCGAGGGTTTCCTCTAGATCCTCCAGAACGTCAACGTCTCCCAGGTCGTGAACGGGAACCTTCTCCAGATCGACCTTCGACCTGATGCTGTACAATTCTAGATTCGCAGAGACATCTCGGACTGCGCCCGGTGCAAAGTGAGATCCGGACTTGTAAGTGCTGGTCCGATCATACGGGACTCCGAGAAATACGAAACGAGACTTTTCAAGGGGTGCGGATACTCCCGTGAAGGGTGTTCGTGGAGACATGTAGAGCTGTGCTCTACTCATAGTGTAGAGTCGAACGTCTAACGTTCTAAAGCTTTAGATCGAGCTTTGCTCTCAAGAGACTGCTCCCCCTTGTTCATTACACCTTTCCATCCCTAAACGGTTGAAACACACTAAGACTTATCTTGTAACGGACAATTACGAAGTCGCAACTGAACTTCATGTTGTCAAAGCCGGAAGCAGAGTCCAAACAAACACCCGACATAGAGACAGAACCGCTCAAGCGAACGACGGGCATCGCGTTCGCCTCAATATTCTACTTCGCATCAGGCATCTACTATCTCGCATTCCCAATACTAACCCAGGACCTCACACAGATCCACTTGTTGGCAATAGGAGCACTCTCGATAATAACTGGATACTTGCTGATCAAAATTCACAAAGGGGGCCTTTGGCTTGGTCTATTGCTATTCCCCGTGCAAATCGTCACACCCGCCTTCGGATTCCAGGCCGAGTTCAATGTTGCGGGCGCCCTGACGAGCCCGCTCGACGTTATCTTCCTAGGCTCACTGATCGTCCTGATCTTCTTCGCGTCGGTAACCTTCCTGGTAATACTTGACCAGAGAAGGAATTTCACGCCATCTGAGGCGAAGTCGGCGAAGAAGTAGCTCGTCTTCTGCACTCGTATATGTTTGACTCGTTGACTCCCTCTGTAGGACTCTTAGGCGTTCTCTTCGGCAATGTACTACTGAAGAGACAGCATCTGTGGAGGCCGATCGATAGCGTGATTTTAGCTCGATGGATATACCCGATACAAGCCCCCCCCCGCGTCCAATTGTGCCAAGACAGAATCCACGCCCGGGCGCTCCCCCCAGAATTTGAGTCCACAGATTCCGTTTCCTACGATCATTAGTGGGTCTTGAAGGGATGGACCGCGACAGCGCCTCTTCTCTCAGCAATCTTTTCCTCGGTTGGTCTCGAGCCTTCGGACCTTCACGTTGAGTAAGTGACTACGTTGGGTTCCTCTTCATTGGACCAGATTAGGCTCGCGGCCCGTATTGGCAGCAATGGGTCTCGACGAGTTGGTCGAGCCACCTCTAGGATAGCGTTTCGTTGGGTATCATAATGAACCCAAAGAAAGCCTCTTGTTCAATGGCGAATCTCTGCAGAATTGGGTCACTTAACATGTCAACTGTCTAAAGTCTTCTGGAGAACTGCTAGTATTAAGTACAAGCAAATAATCACGTAATTCGTCGACTAGGGTTAATTTCTTGGCTGCCAAACATGTCCGAGCAGTCGTGCTAGGCATAGTAATTACTCTAGCAATTACCTCTGCTTTCGTGGCCCGAACAACTGAGTTTTCGACTTTAGCAAAGCAAGATTATGGATCGTTGATTGGAGGTGGAACGCCTGCGACCTCGCCGGCGAAGTCAACTCCCGCCGAGCCAACCCCATTGAACAGAATCGATACAGGCCTACTTTCGGGTTATGCGGAGCCCATGAACTTAGTCATAAACAACCAGGACGTCTGGGCCACCGTTTGGACCAGGTTAGCGGCCTGTCCTTATGGTTGCCCACCCGCCCCGTCGATTGATTTCAAGACTCGAACGGTCATAGCAGTCTTTCTTGGAATGAGAGGTACTGGTGGATACATAATACAGGTTTCCAGGATAGAATCAGGGAATAATGCGGTTGTTGTTCATGCTGTTGTGACTTCCCCAGATAGGAATTGTTTCGAGCCACAAATAATAACTGAACCATACGACCTTGTTGACATTCCGAAAGCCAGCGGCACAACCACTTTTGTAGTGGAAACCGTCATTACAAATTGTGGTTAGGTGACTCGAGAGCTCGACAGAGTAGCAGTCGTTAACAGTCAAGAAAAATTTTCCTCTTCAAAATTGTTTTTGGAACAGCATGCCTGATTTGCAAACCGCACTTAGTTCTGCTATCGCACACCACTCAACGGTGGTTGCCAGCGCTGGAAACATTCCAGCATCCCAAGGGTATGATGCGGTTTCAGCTCAGGCAAATTGCGTGGGGGTACTCGCCATAAGTTCGTACGGCATGAACGACTGTGAACAGCATGATTCCCATCGAGAGTAGGACGAGGCTTACGGTTTTTCCGTGCTATGCGCGAACTTCAATTCTAGTTGCACTAACGGATCCATGCGGGGATTGTTTTCTCGGTTCTCTCTAGAGGGGCCAGAAGTCGAATTCACAGCCCCCGGAAACAATACACTCACTTGGTGGCCCGTGAACAAAGTTGAGACCCTCAAGTATGTGAACGGGACCTCCCCAGCAGCGGCCTTCGCCGCTGGATTTTTGGCCCTCGGATATAGTCGTTATAACACAGATTTCAACCCAACCGGTGGCAGACTTTTGGAGATAGCGACTCCGGCGTTCAATCCAACGGCAACAAACACCCCGGGACACGGGAGATTTGGGCAGCAAGACTCATTTTTCGGCTACGGTTTACTGGATGCAGGGAGGATGCTTAACCAAAAATGGCAACCCAGGCACTAGGGATATCAACGGGGACGGGAAAGTCGACGTGATTGACATGAGCATAGTTGGTGGTAATTTCGGCCAAAACTCTGGTGACGCAAATTATCGCCGAGGAGCTGACGTAAATGGATGGCACAGTCAATATCGTCGATTTAGTCCTAATAGGTGGCGCGTATGCAACTGTGCTAGATGCTCCCCCGAACAGAAATGTTTGGGGATCGCAATTTGTCCCTCCACCCTATTATTACGAATATCCGTCAGTGACGCTGAGCCAACAACAATATTTCCTTCCTGCGATACTGGGAGAGTGCGCTGCGGCTTGCCCGGGAGATACCGTCACTCTCTCAGGTACAATCAATCCGAATATCGCGAACTATGTGACCCCGGCCACTAGTCTGATCGCAGGCTATTTCATAACTTACCCAAACGGATCCCAAGTCCTGAACGGTAACCTGATAACTCTGCACGCGAGTAGCGGAGGGCAGGCCTTCAATACCAATTTCGTCGTTCCTGCAGGCTGTTTCTGGCAACTGCAATGGGTAATTGTTGGTGCCCAACAAAATCCCTTCAACATAGTCGTCTTCGCCGACTTTACTCTATCAAACGCCTACGTTACGGAAGGATGGGGCGTTTTGACGCACTCAACTTGAGTAAAGGGTATTGGGGGGTATTATTCCACTCTTGTCGGAACATTGGATTCAGTATTTGCAACTTTCAGGATCCGAACTTTCTCTGCATAGCAACGCGGACAAGACACTAAGGGTCGTCGTCCAGGTGATTTGGCTTGGACCATCTGGAAACCACACTCCGGACAGCGCTTCGACAGGATTGATATCGAACCAAACTGTGGAAGAGGAGCACTGAAACCACATTTCTTCGTCCCATCCCACACACCAGCATGGCCAATGAACCGCTTGCCAGTCTTTCTACTTCGCACGATCTTGAGCTTTGATCCACACTCCGGACAAGGAGTCTCGAAAGTGACCTCCATCACACGCTGAGCCGTCACAGTCTCTCCAAGAGACTCCCCAAACTCCTCTTCTCTGTCCACAAGATCCAACATCACCGGTCGCAAGTGATCCAGTGCTTCTAGCAACACTCGTCGCCTAGATGTCTTCCCAACTTGTATCTGATCCATCAAATCCTCCAGTCGTCCCGTAAATCCCGGCTCGATGATCAACCGGCAATACTTGTCTAGAAGACCAATCACCTTGATCGCAAGAGGTGTCGCCTGCATCCTCTGATCCTTAACGTATCCACGCCGATACAATATCTCGATAATATCAGCCCTAGTCGCCTTCGTCCCCAGATTCTCATCCTCCATCCTACGAAGCAGACTCCCAGGATTATATCGTGGCAGCGGCTGGCTATACCTCTCCAAGGAGCGTATGGAGTCCATGGGCACTTTCCGGCCCTGCTCCAGACTTGGCAACTCCTGCTCTTCGTCCCTCACGTAAGGTCGATAATACTCCGTCCAGCCTAGCTCAACTATTCGTGAACCATGAAGGAAGAATCGATAAGAACCATTCTCAAGAATCATTCTAGAGCTTAGCCGAGTGCTCGGTCCGGCGAATGTGGACATGAACCTACGAGAGATGAGATCGAAGATCTTCTCCTCCTGATAGCCCAACGCCTTGTTCGGAAGCTCTCCCGTCGGATAAATAGCGGGGTGGGCAGGATCATCCTTCCAACCCTGGTTAGGCCGAAGACTACTCTTCAACAATTTCTTGACAAGCGAGGAATAGTCGTTTCGACGACATAATCCCTGGAGAATAATCTCGTATCCAATATCAGGTGGAAGCTTCTGACTGGACGTACGTGGGTAAGATATCAAAGCGTCGAGATAGAGATGCTCGGCAATACTCAGAGTGCGAGACGGAGTATATCCGAAGTGACGATAGGCTTCTGATTGTAAGGTTGACAAGTCGAAGGGGACTGGCGGATTCTGTCGAGTTTCGCTAGATTCGATCTTAGTAATTTCCAAGATGCTTTTCGTGCAATCGTGCACAATTCGGTCCGCCTCCGCAAACGTCTCCACTTTCTCCTTTTCATACTCGAGCAAATACG
>VBBA01000083.1 GCA_005888675.1 Candidatus Bathyarchaeota archaeon
AACCTTCGGCAAGGAAGTCGCGTTACCAGTCACTGTGGTAGAGACACCGCCACTCGTGATTGTTGGATTACGTTTTTACGAAAAATACAATGGCGCTCTGAAAACTTTGGGCGAGGTCTGGGCACAGGAGCCGAGCAAAGACTTGGGCCGGTCGATCAAGGTGCCAGAGAAGTTCGATATGGACAAAGGCTGGGAAAAGATCGGACAGTCAAAGAACAAGATAGTCGAGGTTAGGGCAATTACCGCCAGCCAACCAAGACTCGCGAAGACAGGGCAAAAGAAGCCCGATCTCCTGGAGGTCAAGATAGCAGGGAGCTCAAGCGAGCAGGTCTTCGACTACGCGAAGGGACTAATCGGGAAGGAGATCAAACTGTCGGACGTCTTCAAGGAAGGGGGCGAGGTTGACGTCATCGGGATCACAAAGGGCAAGGGGATTCAGGGACCAGTCAAGAGATGGGGAATCAAGAAGCTCAAGCACAAGTCCAGAAAGACTGTCAGGGGCGTGGGCTCAATAGGCCCCTGGCACCCCCACTTCGTAATGTATTCCGTCCCACGAGCCGGACAAATGGGATTCCACCAGAGAACAGAGTATAACAAGCAAATTCTTCGCATAGGAGAAAACGGAGCAGATGTCACCGTCAGAGGAGGATATCTCCACTATGGACCGATCAAAAATGATTATGCTGTAATCCGCGGAACAGTGCCCGGACCAGCACGGAGGATGGTGGCTATCCGGATACCAGCTCGTGGAAACATCGAGGCCGAGCCACCCAAGATCGAGTCATTCAACCTTTCATCAAAACAGGGAGCGGGTGCCGGCAGATTAGAAGGATAGAGAAGGGTTGAGCTCCAAGAGCGTCAGGATCATCGGTGTCGACGGTAAAGAGGCCGGGGACGTCGAGCTACCGGAAGTATTCAGGAGTCCTGTTAGATTGGACGTAATCAGTAGAGCTGTAATCGCCCAGCAGTCCCGCAGATTCCAACCCCAAGGAAGAAACCATATGGCAGGCAAGAGAACCACCGCGGAATCCTTCGGAGTCGGAAGAGCACTCTCCAGAGTCCCACGTATCAGTGAGCCCCCACTATCGGGACAAGGCGCATTCGCCCCTGGAACAGTCGGGGGACGACTGGCATTTCCACCGACACCGCTGAAGAAGCTGATCAAACAGATCAACAGGAAAGAAAGACGTTTAGCGTTGAGCTCGGCAATCGCCTTCACCGCAAGCAAAGAGGCCGTCAAAGAGCGCGGGCACAGGTTCGACGAAGAGCTAGATTTTCCACTCATCGTCTCCGACGATATAGAAAAGTACTCCAAAGCCTCCGAAGCGAAGGCGTTGATGACGACCCTCGGCGTCTGGGATGATATCGAGAAGGTCCAGGATACCGTGAAGATACGCAATCACAAGAAGAAGCATCGAATTGGACCATTGGTCGTGGTGAGTGATTCAAGGACGGCTGGGAAAGCGTTCGGAAACCTACCAGGAGTTAACGTCGTAACGGTAAAAGATCTCAGCGTTGAGGACTTAGCGCCCGGGACGAGACCCGGTCGACTGACAATCTGGACAGAGAGTGCTGTCAAAGAATTGGGAAGTAGAGAGTGGTAGAGGAATGGCCAGATTATCGCCGGAAGAAGTCATCTCTTACCCGGTAATGTCCGAAGACAGCGTGAAACTGATCGAAACGGAGAACAAGATCACTTTCATCATCGATGGCAGAGCAAACAAAAATGATGTCCGACGAGCCGTCGAAGAATTATACGAGGTCGAAGTGTGGAAAGTTCACACGTTGACTGCGCCTGATGGAAGAAAGAAGGCCTACGTTAAGCTCAGCCCAGAATCCAAAGCCTCCGACTTGGCGGTGAAGCTGGGCATACTGTAAGGTCGCGTTTTGAAAATTGGGAAAGAATATTCTTGTTCAGAGGCGTGGGCGGGGCACACCAGTATTCAGGGCACCCACCCATCGCAGAATATCGGCCGTCGGTTATAGACAAGCCAACGGAGGAGGACAGGGGATTGTCAAGGATCTATTACACGAAGCTGCAAGGGGAGCACCCTTGGCACTGTTCAAACTGAACGAGGGTCGCGAGTTCTACACGACGGCCCCTGAAGGGTTGTGGGTTGGACAGCGGATCATGATCGGATCTGAGGTTCCGACCGAGACTGGGAACATCAAGCCAGTTGGAAGGATCCCGGAGGGCACCATGATATGCAACTTGGAAGTTAGACCCGGAGACGGTGGACGAATGGTTCGATCGTCAGGTGGATACGCGTTAATTGTTGCTCACACGCCCCAAGGAACGGAATTGCGAATGCCGTCCGGGAAATCAATCTACATGGACGATAATTGTAGGGCCATGATAGGTATCGTCGCTGGCTCGGGTCGGACAGAGAAGCCGTTCCTTAAAGCAGGACCAAAATTCTACTTACAACAGTCCCGTGGTAGGAAGTGGCCGGTTGTGAAGGGACAAGCAATGATCTCGGCCTCGCATCCACACGGTGGAGGACGGCACAAACACGCCGGTAAACCCACGACGGTTGGAAGATGGACTCCTCCAGGACGAAAAGTGGGAAACATTGCGGCACGCCAGACTGGACGCGCGAAGAGGAAGGTGCGTTAACCTTGGCAAGGTTAATAGTCAGTATTGCGCAGAGGGGACTGGCTAGATAATTGCCCCGAGTCTTCACCTACCGTGGACATACCGTGGACGAAATTCGATCCATGTCCATGGATGAGTTCATCAAACTACTTCCTTCTAGGCAGCGTCGCAGCTTAACAAAGGGGTTGACGAATGAACAGAGGACACTTCTGGAGCACATCCGGGCCGCCAAGAAACAGAATGGTGGTAACGGTGGAAAAGGTGGAGTGGCATCACCGGTCAAGACGCAGTGCCGAGACATGATCATCATCCCAGAAATGATAGGGCTCACGTTGCATTTACACAGTGGGAAGGAGTTTACTCCCCTTGAGATAAGACCGGAGATGATCGGGCATTACATCGGAGAGTTGGTAATTACGAACCAGAAGGTTGTCCACGGTACGCCAGGCATTGGCGCTTCTAGGTCAAGCATGTACGTCCCGCTCAAGTAAGGCTCGTAGGGATCGCTTAAGGAACGGGGCGCCGATCCCAGTTCTCCTGGCTGGCCGTACTTAGCAGGACTGTTCTGCATGAGCTGAGCATATGCCAGATCGAGTCTCTGCTCACAAGAGTGTTTTTAGACGGTATCCTCTTCTAGGTTGTCGGGGGCCACAAACGCCCGCCTCGAGAGAGCCGGGCTGAGAGAAGATATTTTGATCTTCACGGTGAGGCTTAGGGTGTTAGTGACGCGGGCAACAGCCCCCTTTTGGAATCTCTGGCCGTCGCCTTGTGTGCGTTCCTGTCCACGAAGAAATCAAGAACAGAAGTCTTGAAGATACGCCGTTTCCTTAACAAGATATTCCTTGGGCCACTGTCAAGCCTTTTAGGAGAACAGTCGTGCGAGACAGTTTTGAAAGGCGCAGCCATGACATCGACGATTGATCAGCGGCTGAAACTGGCAACCCGAGGAACAGTCGAGATACTGCAGACATCAGAGCTCCAACGGCTGCTGGAGCAGAAGAATAATCCGCGAGCCTACTGGGGATTCGAATGCTCTGGGATGATGCACTTAGGCTTCGGCCTTGTGTGTGGGGACAAGATCGGACAGATGCTAGACGCTGGGTTTGAGTTCATCGTCTTTCTCGCGGACTGGCATTCTGTAATCAACAACAAGTTCGGTGGAGATCTGGAGAAGATTCGTAAGGCGGGCGAGTACTTCAAGCACTGCTTCACTGCACTGGGACTGACGCGGGAAAGGGGACGGCTCGAGTACAAGTGGGCCTCAGAATTGGCCGGGAGCCCGGACTATTGGGAAAGAGTAATCAGAGTTGGCAAGTCGACTACGACGCAAAGAGTGATGCGTGCTTTGCCCATAATGGGGCGAGAGTTGAAGACCATCGAAACGGAGGCGGCCTCACTCTTCTATCCGTGCATGCAGGTCGCCGACATCTTCCAGATGCAACTAGACATCGCGTGTGCCGGGATTGACCAACGGAAAGCCCATGTTCTGGCTCGAGAGGTTGGAGAGCGATTGGGCTGGGGAAAGCCGATATGCATACACACGCCTTTGTTGATGGGACTCGCCGGAATCAGCACACTAGAAACTAGCAGCTATGATGAAGACCCGAAAATCAGCCAAGTTATTGCAGCTAAGATGTCAAAAAGCAAGCCGGAAAACAACATCCTAGTTCATGACCAACCTGAACAAATAACTGACAAGCTCCGACGGGCTTACTGCCCACCTAAAGTTGTAGACGGGAACCCGATCCTGCAGTACTACAAGCTGCTCATTTTCCCCTTCTTCAACGAAGTTGTTATCGACAGGAGCGAGAAGTATGGAGGAAACCTGGAGCTCCATGCTTATTCTGATCTAGAAGAAGCTTATCGAAACGGAAAGATACATCCCCAGGACTTGAAGAGCAACATGGCTAAGCTGCTGGCCGAGAGACTTCGCCCCGTCAGGGAATACTTCCGGAAGCACGCCGCCCCGTTAGAGGAAATGCGTAAGATTGACCCGTCAACCCAGGAAAAAACTTCGAAGTATGACTCCGCCTAGATCAAGACCCAGGCGCGGACCTCGACGAGCAATGTACGCCCGGAAACTCGAAGAGGCGGAGCGATTGTTTGGGGACCTACGCGAAATGTCTGACAAGGGAATACCCATCATTGTTGAAGGGAGAGAGGACGAGAAAGCACTCCGTAGCCTAAACGTAAACGGAACGATCCACTGTCTCAAGGCTCGTGGAGAAACGAGGTTCAGCTTCGTTGACAAACTCACCGGTACGGAAGATGTCATTCTATTGACTGATTTTGACCGAGAAGGAAAAGAGTTGCGACTGTGGCTGTATGACGAGTTGACCAGACGCAGGATAAGGACGGATGACAAGCTATGGAGACGAATTCGAGCTTTGGCCAAGGCAGAGGTACATGCAGTCGAGGAGTTGCCTAGCTTCTTGAGGACGATCAAGACCAGGGCCTTAGCTTTCGGCTAATCGTCCCGGATCTACAAGTGTTCAACCTTCGCTATACTACATGATTTGCACAATGTGATAACCCATCCGCCAACTGCATATCGGTGGCTGACATTGCGCTCCGTTGCCTCTTTATACGTCGAGCACCAGATGACTTGATCGAGACCGAAGATAAGGGCAGAAATCCCGACTTCAAGCATCTTGTGAGACAGGGATTTTCGCCTTGGAAGGATCATCCTGTTTTGACATGAAAATGTCATACTCGACCACATCCAAACTGCAAAGCAATAAATCGGCTGCGCCTACACGTAGGTAACTTCTGCGGCTCTCGCTTTGAGGCGTAGCAGGCTAGAGATCATTAGAGGAATCCTTGAGACTGCGCGCCGCGGTGCTACCAAGACGAGGATAGTCTACAAGTCAAACCTGAACTTCAAATTGGCAGACGAATGCCTAGCACGATTACTCAAAGCTGGCTACATAACCGTCCACCAAGGGAATGATGGTAGGGCCCAGTTCTCGACAACCGAGAAAGGAATGAGCTTTCTCATTGAACTGACAAGGCTTGCTAAAGCTGTGGACGAGATCATGAACTTGGAAGAAGAGAACAAACCTGTTGAGCTGGTCCCGAAACTCGGAAAGAGCTACTAGATCAGAAGTTCGGACCACTTTGGTTTCGATCTTTCTAGATGCTTTACTAATGCCTACTTCGTTCGCGACGTCCGGACAAACTACGACCATGGTGAGATATTGAATCTATCGTCATAGTGAACGAAGCATTAGCGGTCTCTAGTGGCGGATAGTGCTACTTGCTGGGCTTGGCTTTGGGGTTCTTTCCAGCCCGGCCGTTGA
>VBBA01000084.1 GCA_005888675.1 Candidatus Bathyarchaeota archaeon
GCTCGCTAGTGCAACCAAGAGGAAATAAGAGAAATGGAAGAAGGAGAATCAGAGGAAGGCGAAAAGGAAGAGGCAGAAGGCCAGGGAGAAGAGTCACAACCTGCCCGAGAAACCTTCCGGCAGGGATACGGAAGCGGCAGACGAAGAGCAAATCCAAGTACATCTTTCGGCGGAGGAGAGAGAAGGAGTAATAGTGGGGGAGGATATGGCAGGAGAGAATATGGCTCCCGAGGAGACCGAGATCGAGGTCGAGACAGAGACCGAGACCGGGGGCCAGTCCCAGTCGAGGAAGGACAAGAACTCACATTGACAATCGATGCTTTGGGAAGACGAGGAGACGGAATAGCACGCCTCAACAACTTCGTAATCTTCGTGCCGGGAGCACAAGCTGGCGACCAAGTAAAGGTCAGGATAACCACAGTGAGAGGCAGCTTCGCCACTGGCGAAATAGTCAGCTAAGCAAACAAAAGAGGTGAAAATATGAGAATTGGGGAACTAAAGCCCGGGATGAAAAGGGTAGATGTCAAAGGTAAGATTGTCGAGGTCGAAACACCACGCGACGTTCAGACAAAATTCGGTCCAGGCCAAGTCGCCACAGCAACACTACAAGACGACTCAGGAAGTGTTAAGGTGACACTCTGGAACGAAAACATAAGCAAGGTAAACGTCAACGACACCATTGCGATCGAGAATGGATACGTTGACAGTTTCAGAGGACAATTGCAGCTCAACGTTGGTCGATACGGCAAGATAGTCGTCAACCCTACCGCCGAAGCCACAATGTAAAACAACCAGTTCAATAGTGTCCGCTTCGTTTCTTATTGAACGGACCAAATCCTAACTTTTCTTTTTCAATATTCTACCATTAATAGAATGCTCCTAGCAGGTTGTTATACAACCCCTGGATTCCTGAAGCGTTGATTCTCGAAGTACATGGGATGTGGTCCCAAAAAAGGGACTCTAAACCCTCAGGCTTTGAAGGTCAAGGCGTCGGTGGGTCTATTGAAGTGTTATCAGAGTCGGAGCTTGGAACGGTGCCGGAGTTGGTACCTTGGTTTCGAATGCCGATACCAGGTTTCGAAGAGCGTTAAGGTATTCTCTGTTATCGAAGTGCCATCCGTTCTTGTCGTCGAATTGTTCGTAGCTGAATGTTTGAGCTTCGATTGTCATTGGATCGAGGGCCATGTAGGAGAATCGGTCCAGTACTCCTTCCCGGACCCAAGATGATAACAATGTTATCAGATTGTTGACCTCTCCGCGAGGCATGTACATACGAGCAGTGACCGAGTTGGCTCCCCGTATACGAGAGTAGTTCAATACGAATGGTAGTCTTTGCAGCCATTTCTCTCTAGCAGCTAGGTGGTTCTCGTCTGGATAGTCCAATCTGATCTCGTAGAGCTCCGAGACCTCCGGAGCATAGGGCAATATGTCGATGACATAGTCTTGGACGAGACCCTTCTTTACTATGTTGTCGAAGCGATATTTTGCAGCCGGAAGCGTCACGCCAATCATCTGCGCAAACTCGGAAAGCTTCCTCCTAGCATTCTTCTCCAACTCCTTCAAAATCAAGAGATCGTTCTTGTCGAAACTTACCTTTTCCACCATGATCTCATTTGTCTGCTCCGAGTGCTTCTCGTCAGGTGCAAATTTCAACCACGCCTTCCATTCAAACTTCCATGCCTTTTTCTTCGAGTCGTAGTACTCGAAGTTCGGTATTTTGGAGCGGAAGTCTCCGAGCCAGAAGATCCTGTAGTTCGCAGCTATTCCCGACGCGATCAGCTGATCTAGGTATTGCTCGAAGTCTTGTCTATTATTGGATGGGATTGCCTGGAGAGAGTAGTAGCCGTTGATCTCTCCGGAGCACCGAATTACGCGTAACCAGTAACCAGGTATCTTGAGCGCTTCTCTAGCCAACAGTTCGCGCCCTGGCACCGGCGTCAATAGGACGACCCCCCTAGCTAATCCTATTCTGGAATGGTCTGGGCTAGCCCATGTTTGAAGGAGGCCTTCTCCCTCTAGCTTAGTTACTCGGGTGTAGACGGTTGGGTAGGGAACACCAGATTTCCGGGAGATATGCTGAAGGTTCCTCGGTCCATATTTTTTCATGGCACTGATTATCTTGATGTTCTCCTCATCAAGCAGCGAGGTTATGCGGTGTATTCGGTCGAAGTATTCATCGGCTGTAGGTAGACTCATTGCTACCCGCTCAGTAAGACCTTATGAAGCCTGGATTGGAAGCACTTGTCTTTACTAGTTGTTCACATGGTTGAGGGGCTTTCGAATCGTTCATGATATCACTGAATATTTTTGAATCGTGATAATATCGCCAGCCGATAAAAGCTTTTGAAATAAACTTTTATGATCCATTGGGATTTCAGCGTTTTCCTCAGTTTTTTGGTCCGTGCAACCACATACCCAATGTGTTCACAGATTCAGCAAAATATGGCTGCTTGTCTAGAAAGACGAAAGCAGGCTGGCTGTTAGCTTCGGAAAATTAAGGTGATGAAACGAGAGTCGACAGAAATTGACTCAGCGTGTCGTCACGCCGTGCTGGTCCTGGTCGTTTCCGTCACCGTTTGTAATAATCTTCGCCGTTGGCTGGCCTGAAGCGGATCCTTCGGATGTGTTTTCCGAGCTGGTGCCAAGTGTATACCGGGAGAGCACCGATTTCCTTTGATCCTTCTCTACTTGAGCGACGACCTCGATAAATCCCTCAAGCCGTGTACCAGCGATCTTCTTCTTGAGTAATTGGTCCACTTGGAAGATGCCCGATTCATTATACATGCTAATCTCCACTATCACAGGCTTCCGCGTCGACCTTCTTATCCGAACATCTCGTATCGACATTGCTGACAGGGCATGGATGTCTTTCTTACCCGCTGTGAAGGGGATACGTGCCCTTCCCTCTTTCATGTCAAGCGCATCGGCCACACGGACGACGCCGGCTTCGAGTGTGAACTGGGGTATCTCGGACTCATGAGCGTAGATAGTATGCAGCGCCTCCGCAGTGATAATAGCGCGTTCCCGGTCAGGATAAACACCCTCCAGAAGCCTGGGAATGATCTGTGCGGCGAGTCCTACGCTCAGGATGTGGTGGTTTTCACGGTGAGCTATCATTCCAAGGTCATGCAGAACCGCACCCAAGAAGACAACCACCTCAGCATCGTCATCGGTCAGCTTGTGATCGGTAACGATGCTTGGCTCCACTTTCGCTTCCTGAAGATTGCGAAGGATCTTCAGAGCGATATTTGCAACAATGGCAAAATGGACACGACCATGGTCGGAGAGGCCAAGTCTTCGAACGGCATTGACGTTGATACAGTCCCACAGGCTTTGTAAATACTCATCATTGTTCACCCGATCCAGGACAGCCTTCAGCTTGAGATTGTCGTTGTAGGGCAGATTAATCAGAAGTATTACACCAGACTGAGCAGCCGAGACCTGAATTCTGCAGTGCCAGGTTCAAAAAGATTCCCGATTAGGCAACTGCACACTAAAACTTTCAAAAGCCTCCCAAGAGACAAATCTGACCCGGTGAAAGCGACGATGATCAAGCTGGCAGATGTCGAATACAAGGTAAAGGAAAACACCGCCGAGATCACCATGAATCGTCCCAGCGTGTTGAACGCCCTCTCGAAAAGCATGTTCAGAGATCTTAGCCTCGCCGTCAAGAATGCTGCATCCGACAAATCTGTCGATTTCATAACTATAACAGGTGCAGGGAAGGCTTTCTCCGCCGGACTGGACATCGTACAGGTCGCGGATTTCAGAAGAAAATCAGAGGCGCGACAGTTCGTGTACGGACTAGTAAAGCCGTTCTGGGACACCTTCCTCTCCTGCGACAAAGTCATAATTGCCGTGGTCAACGGTCCAGCCTATGGTGCCGGAGCAGAAATCGCATTATTCTCGGACTTCGTGATCGCGTCGGAAGATGCGGTCTTCGCATTTTCAGGAGGACGCGTGGGAGCGTTGTGTTGTATTTCGGGCCTGCTCGGACCCTTAGTGATGAACGGTCGGAAGGTCGTCGAGATGAATCTGGCAGGCCAAGCGATAACCGCCGAGGAGGCCTGCAGGCTTGGAATGATCAATCGCGTCGTGCCTTCTGACAGAATTGGTCGAACAACTAATGATCTGAAACTAGAGCTGATGAAAGTCTCACCGAACTCGAACTCTAGCTTCAAACGGATCCAGAAGAGTGTCATCCCCAGAAAGGCATACCTGACAGCTTACAAGGAATTATTCAAGACACTTACGAGTCAAAATTTCAGAAAAGGCGCAGAAGCATTCGTCAAGAAGACCCGACCGAATTATTACTCGTAGCCTAACCTAGGACCATTGGGTATAGATCAAGAGTAAACAAGGCCTTAACAACAGCTCCCGCCCTCATGAAAGGAGAAGAGGAATAACGGGTTGAGAGGAAGAAACTGGAAAGGGAGAAGCGTTAGGACCGAGGTCAAGACTCTCGAATGCCCGAGATGCCACGAGCACGTCAGATTAGACAAGTACACGGCCCATATCACAACCTGCCCGCAACCTGTAGCTCCAACTAGTCCAACTGCGGCCTAGAACCGCTATTATTTCTTCGACGGTCAGCCTTTAGCAACACCGATCGGGACCATACGGACAACCTTGGTCCCGATGCCGAGTTGGTGGCTAACCTCCGCCACTCGATCAACATCCTTGTAAGCGTCAGGCGCCTCTTCAGCCACAACCTCCATAGCGGCGGCTCTTATCACGATCCCACGCGCCTCTAGGGATTTCTTTAGGTCCGCTCCCCACCATTTCCGCTTAGCGGCCGACCTGCTCATGAACCGGCCAGCACCATGAGCCGTCGTTCCAAAGCTCAGTTCCATTGACTTCGGCGTCCCAACTAATACCCAACTACTTGTACCCATACTTCCAGGTAACAAGACGGGCTGGCCTATGTCCCGATACTGCGCAGGAATATCCGGATGGCCAGGCGGAAATGCTCTTGTCGCCCCCTTTCGATGGACAAAGACTTTCTTCAGTCCCCCATCTACCTGGTGCTGCTCCACCTTCGCGATATTGTGACAGACATCGTACACTATCTTCATGTCCATCGAATCAGACGGTTTGGCGAAGATCTTCTCGAAGGCCTGTCTAGCCCAATGGGTTATCATCTGCCTGTTCACCCATGCGAAGTTCGCTGCCGCAGCCATTGCGGGAAGATATTGTTCAGCCTCCGGACTGTTCGCTGGACAAGCTGCCAGTTCACGATCAGGTAGGTTGATGTTATACTTCCTAACCGCGTGCTCCATCACACGCAGATAGTCGCTGCAGATCTGATGACCGTAGCCTCGACTCCCAGTATGGATCAGGATAAGTATCTGGTCAGGCTTCGTGATGCCGAAACGATCCGCGACCGGCTTGTCAAAGATCTTGTCTGCTTTTTCTATCTCTACAAAATGATTGCCACTCCCGAGACTGCCGAGCTGCGGCGCACCACGGGATTTGGCATTGTTAGAAACTTTGGAGGGATCAGCAGACTCTAGACATCCGCCCTCCTCTATTGTCTTTGGATCATCAGGCCAGCCGTATCCCTTGTCGACGGCCCATTCCACGCCGTCAGTGACAACCTTGTCAAGCTCCGATGTGGAGACCCGTATCTGGCCCTTGCTGCCGAGACCGGATGGGATCATATTGAATATCGTATCGACCAACTTGGGAAGGACCGGTCGAACTTCCTCTTCGGAAAGATTGGTTCGTATGAGACGCACGCCGCAATTGATGTCGTAACCGACACCGCCAGGACTTATCAGGCCCTCATCATAATCCGTGGCAGCCACCCCACCAATCGGGAAACCATATCCCTCATGTCCATCGGGCATTGTTATGCTGTACTTGTAAATACCGTCAAGGTGGGCGACATTGACGCATTGTTGGATCGTCATGTCTGTCTTCATCTTCGCGATCAAGTCATCGTCTGCATAGATCCGAGCGGGGACTTTCATTCCAGGATTGTAGCTTGTCGGGACTTCCCAAATATTTGGCGCGATCTTCTCCAATGGAATATGTGCGCTCGAACGGCCTGGACGCTGCTCTAGGGTTGTCATCTTGAGTATTGAACCTCCTATCGCGTGCTGGAACCTGGATGAGTAGACGCTACCTATAAGTCTCATTTGGAAGGAATCTACAGGTCCAACAAGAAACGCAGAAGGACTCGGTCCCTTTCCCTTTGGATCGCCATCTGGTGATAGGTTACACCCTTCACCTCAATCTTCCGACCATGTTTTTCAG
>VBBA01000442.1 GCA_005888675.1 Candidatus Bathyarchaeota archaeon
TGTAGTACGTTAGGAGTGACAGATACAAAATGAAAACCATGAAAAATATCAAGAAACATTACAGATCACTGCGCAAAGATAAACGCGGCATCGATACAATCCTCGCGGCTCTGCTGATGGTCGTCATAGTCGTCGTAGCCTCAGTGATGGTCTACGCCTGGTCAACAGGACTTCTTGGCGCTCTAATGGTGACACCCCAAGTTGGAAAGGAAGCAATGAACATTGAGAACTCTGCCTTTAGCAACAGCACCCTAGCAACCATGTACCTGAGAAACACAGGCACTGCATCAATAAGCTT
>VBBA01000443.1 GCA_005888675.1 Candidatus Bathyarchaeota archaeon
CGAGAAAGAATGAAGTGCTGAGAAATGGCGACGCGCAAGTTCGGAATCTTAGGATGGGCTGAGAAGCGTGCTCGTCGTAATCATAGGTCACGAAAAGCCATCAGCACTATAATGGCTAACTTGACCATGCTAGTAATAGTTGTCTCACTAAGTTCATTACTATTCGTCTGGTCAATCTCCAGCTTCGGAGCATACACTGGTGGAGCTGGATATTGGTTCTCCAGTCGAAGCATAGCTAACCAGGAAAGACCGAGCGTG
>VBBA01000444.1 GCA_005888675.1 Candidatus Bathyarchaeota archaeon
TTCACAGCAGTGCCTACTGATTCAATTTCCCCGGCCAGTTCCTGGCCCAGTATTTTTCTTCTGGGCCCTCTGAAACCGAATCCTATCCGTGCGAGTGGCCACAGCCAAATAGGCATCTTGAATTTTCGAAGTTCGCAGTCTCCTGTCGTCACAGTTGCTGCGTGGACTCGTATCAGGACCTCATTGTGCCTTGGAGAAGGTTTGTCCACTTCTTTGAGCTGAAGAACATCCGGCGATCCGTATTTTGTGCATACGATCGCCTTCATTTTCAATAATGATCGATCTCGAAGTTGGGTGATGTCCTGCATGATAACTGTCCTGGCTAGACCCATGTCCATGCGTACCAGACAGTCATGAAATTGAACCCTAGTCCTACAATTATCAAGAATCTGTCATATGCGGATGGGTATCCAGGCAGTCCGAGTAGATTGAAGCCAAAAAAGAAGATGGCTACAATGATGTTTGCCCACCGATTCACTGGATTGTTCAAAATCAGGGAGAGGAAGAACATGACAACTGGAATCACCATTAGGACTGCGATTCCTAGCCAGAGATTCTGTGTTACTGGGATTCCTCCGATTTTTCCTTCTTTGTAATCTCCGCTGTAGATTCGGAGGACGTCTCCTAAGAGATAGGTTAGCATTAGAGCGACCCATGATGCGGAGAGAATTATCTTCACATCTTCCATAATTCGATGACCTACCCATGCTTCCTTAATACCATCGACTCCTCAGGATGGGCTGGGTAGAACATGATAATCAGCGGTGACATTCGTTGAAAGAACCGATTTCGAAGAAGAATCTCGATGGCTATGGTGCGCCCCTGATTCCTTGGGAGAAGGTGCGCAAGCGTCTGCACGAGGGATTTACTCAAGCTCCGAAAACGGGAGGACCGGATCGACATACGGCTTGGCTGGCGACCGTCCGTCCCGACGGCAGACCGCACGTTATGCCAGTGGGAATCCTTTTGATAGATGGCACCTTCTACTTCACGTCTGGTCCTAAGACCCGTAAAGCCAAGAACCTTACGCGTAATCCTAACTGCGTCATAACGCTCGCAACTCACGACTTCGATTTTGTGGTGGAAGGTGCGGCTTTGAAGGTAGTAGATCCCGCCAAGCTGCGGCAAATTGCTGATGCGTATGCGAAGCAGGGATGGGAACCGACGGTCGTCAAGAGCGCCTTCACAGCAAAGTACAGTGCACCAAGCGCAGGGCCACCTCCGTGGGAAGTGTATGAAATGAGGCCGGATACAATCTTCGCGTTGGGTACTTCCGAGCCCTTCGGCGCGACCCGATGGCACTTCCAAAAGAATGCTCGTCGAAAATGATCGTCAAACTGATGAGCTCTCGATGCTAAGAGCTACAGTCTTTGGCAAACGCTTTGGGCGGATGAGCGTGGGGCTTTGGGCTAGAGACACCCCTGTCAACTTCAACTATAAAGCCCACATAGCGCCATTCATTCCTGAAGATTCATGGTGGCGCAGGTTCAAGTCGATCTGACCAAGGCGAACGCCATAGAATTCACGACAAAGGACGAGCCTTGGATAAAATACAAACTCGATGATGGTACGCTCCTATTTGGACGGTTAGTGATTGCTAAGATTTTCAGAGGGGATCAGAACATCTTCGCAACGATCGTCCCTAAACCTCTCAGGGGAACCCCGACAAATCCTCCTCCTACCTCGCTTGATCCCAATATCACAAACACTACCCAGGTAGATTTCGAGCGTGTTGGTCCAGAAAGATGGAATGTATACGAGATCTCGGATGGAAGTGTATTGAGAGCTAAGCTAGAGATAACCGGTATTCTCAGGACGGACAAGTATGGACCGGACGGAGACCCGCTCTATATAATCAACAATCAACCTATTCAGCGAATGAAAGTGGCGGCGAACTTGATCAAGAAGCACATGATTCCTCAAAAGGATACCAGCCGCAAAGACATCTACGGCTAAAAATGACTATTCTTCCTCGACGGCTCGTCAAGGGAGATACTATTGGCATCGTCAGTCCTGCTTCTCCTTTTCCGGCATGGTTTCCTCGACGTTTCGCGAGGTCAATAAGCAATCTTGAGTCCAAGGGCTACAAGGTCAAACTTGGCGCGCATGTGCGTGACAAGTTGGGACACAAGGCGGGAAGGAAAGAAGATCGGCTTGAGGATTTGCATGCAATGTACCGGGATGAATCGGTTAGGCTGATCATGACTACTCTGGGGGGTTTCAACTCGAACGAGTTGCTCGATTCATTGAATTATGACCTAGTGCGCCGGAATCCCAAGGGACTAGTCGGATACAGCGACATCACCGCCCTTCATCTGGCGATCCATTCGATGACGGGATTGGTGAGCTTCTATGGGCCGCATTTGATGAGCCAGTTTGGTGAATACCCTGACGTCCTACCCTATACGCTGGAATGCTTCGAGAAGGTCGTCTGTCAGGCTCGACCAGCTGGCATGATTGAGTCTTCCAAGGTCTGGACCGAGGAGAGGCTGGAGTATGACCAGGAAGACAACCGACCCAGATCAATGAAGCCAACCACTAGATGGAAGCCGTTGAGACCGGGGCGGGCGAGTGGACCGCTCATGGGTGGCGAAATCAGTACCTTAGTCATTCAGACTGGTAC
>VBBA01000050.1 GCA_005888675.1 Candidatus Bathyarchaeota archaeon
CAGGATTGCTAGGAGTGTTGGATTGCGATACGTCTACGTGGGGAATGTACCAGGCCATCCTTGGGAACATACGTACTGTCCTGGCTGTGGACAGATTGCGATCAAACGATGTGGCTACAATATTCTTGACTGGAGGCTCGACAAGGAGAATCGTTGCGTCGACTGCGGCTACAGGCTACCAATAGTCGGACGGCTGAGTTCTTCGTATACCGAAGACAGGTTCCTTCCGGTTCTTAACTAGGCATTGATCAATGTGATTAGTTTTTCTTCGGTGTTGTGGACCTTCTACGTTTGACCTTCGGTTTCGGACTGGTCTCTGTTTGCCTGAGATCGCAGAGCCACATCGAAGCTAGCTCGTTCATCTCACGAGCAGGCCTCACATCCAGCGACTACAGGTTTCTTCACCGTCTCTCCGCATCTTTTACAGATCAAGAGCTTCCCCGTGAAATCGGGCTGAGCAATGTATCGTAGCACAGCATCACAGGAATAGCGCCATACCTTCTCTTCTTTTAGACTCAACATGGACAAAGTAGTCAAGGGATTACATTGGATAAAAGAAATAGAGAGGACCGAAGCATGGTCGGGACGGATTAGTTTCTGCGCGGACTATTCTGCAGTCTTAATCTTCGTTTTCGGCGGAGGGCGTGACAATGCATCCGCTATGTCCGGACGAGCCACCATTAGCAGTTGCTGGGCATGCGACGTGAAAATCTACCAAAACGTTGGTCGTCGTTTGGGCGTTAACCCTAGCGTGAGTAGTAATATCGAATTGCCCGCTTTGGATTCCAATGTCCTCCAACACGCTGCTCGACCCTAGCTGGATGGTCGCTCCGACTATCTTCACACGTACCAAGGTGACGTTACCTTCGGGCAACGTGAGGCTGCCCAGGTGTACCTTCACTCCAGTCCGAAGCGTGACCGTTCCTGTCTCATCTCGGAGTGTGGTCCAACCGGCTGCTGGATTGAACGTGCTACGATAGACCATTACTGACTCAGTGGTCACGCGGAGTGTATCATTCTCCTGGCCGCTAGTATAATCGTTCAAGGGAGCGTAGCTCACGTAGGAGCTTGATTGATACTTGGTACTGGGTGATAGGACCAGGTCGATACTCAGCTGGCCGTACTTCGGAAAGACAGGGACCACCGTGCTCGCAACATGACTTACCGTAATAACGCCACCAGCGATGGCCAAACCTACAAGTCCGTACATCAGGAAGATGTTGAGCGGGGTTTTGACCATAATCCGTTCCGTCTCCTGTTACGTCTAGAGGGGTCTCTTAGTTAATGCAACAAGTTTGAACGGCGAGTCAAACTGGTTCATTGTCGATTCCTGTCTTACTAGGGTCGTTGTCGCCATGTTTTCCATGTCTCCACCCAGAAGATCACGGTGGCCGCGCTCCCGAGAAGGAGGCCAAAGAAGGTGTAGAAGTCGAGCCTGACGACTTGGGTTACGAGGTAGCTGGTTAGTGCGGTGAATAGGACGGCGTATAGGGCGAAGCGGGGCACGAAGAAGCGCCATACCCTGACGAAGACCTTGAGAACATCAACCTTGACCTCTTTGACCAAGCGGTACTCTCCACTATCCTTGCTCACGAGCCCCAGTTCCCGAAGTTTTTCAAGATGGTAGAGGGCAAGAGTGGGGCTGCTGAATTTGAGGGCACGCTGGACCTCTCGGACCCCTATCGACTTGTCAGTATTGTTGAGCACGTACCAGTAAACCCGGAGAGTATTGCCCTTCAGCTCGCTCGCTATCCGGTCCTGATCTGCGTGTTGCTGTTGGCTCGACAGGCTGCTCATGACTCCCGATAGTAAATTCTACGAGTTTCGTAAACCATGTTGAGGCTTAGCATAGTATTTTCTGCTACCCCTCTCTAAGGTTAACCATGAAATAAGTGAACAGCCAACTGAAGACTCTCTTTCTGCCAAGTCTCTCGAAGGCGTACAAGAGGCTTTGCAATGTAAGTCTCCTCGGAAAAATGCTCTCTGGCCACAGATACAATATTGGTGACACATGTCCCTCTATGATAATCGAGCGGTTAGTCAAGCCGAGGATCCTATGGATAGATGAGGATGTCAAGAAGAGAGTAGTGACATTTTGACTCCTCATGGTTGAAGACAGAATTCGAAATGCACCCGATGAATTAGGGAAATCAAAAATAACAGGACGGCTTTTTTTCAGCACGCTTAATGCCTGAGCGAGGGATTGACTCGCATCGACGACATGCCAGAAAACACGAGCTCCCACTGCTGAATCGAACGTCTCTTCTCGGAAAGGCAACCAATGTGAATCACAGACAAGTAGGTCAATGTTTGTTACCTTCTGTTTTTCGCTCTTCTCTCTAAGCTTCAAAACCATGTTAAGACTAGAATCGGTGGCGACGACTTGCGCCGCGTGAGCAGCAAGGGGCAACGTAACTCGTCCGGTCCCCGACCCAATCTCCAAAACCATTCCTCCTCCATCAGCAACCTGGCCGGTGAACCAACGAGTCTGGAGATTGCTGATGAATCGACCCTTGCCACTCTCAAACCGAAGCCTGTCGTAATTATCAGCTATCTGGCTGTAGTAAAGAGTGACCCTCTTTCTATCTTCTAAGTTCGTTCTCATACATCTCCACGATACGGTTGACGATAATCGATTTCGAATAGTTTTCCTTGACAACACGACCTGCCCGACCTACGCATTCGTCGGTTAGCCAAGGCTCGCGTAACAACATACCAATACAATCCACGAGACTTTGTACATTTCTAGATTCAAAAACAAACCCGTTTTCGCGATCCTTTATGACAGGAGAGCTTGAGGCGTCCGAGCATACCACCGGTGTCCCGCAAGCCATAGCCTCAATGATTGTTAGCGGAATCGGAAGTACGAACTTTGAACTGCGAGTGGGCAGCACATAGGCGTCCACCGCATTGTAGAATAGCGCTGGATCCGTCAGTTGCCCAAGTTCTTGAATGTCATCTCTGCAAACAAGAATTTTCTTTAACTCAGAAATCAGCATGCTGTCTCCGTAGCCGGATGAGGCTAAAACAAGTCGTAAGTCTGGAAACTTTTGCTTTAAGGAAGCGTGAGCTCTTAATAAATCAAGGATTCCTCTACCTACTTTCAGATGACCTGCGAATCCTAGATATCTTCCAGTTTCAGGTAAACCCAGCATTTTTCTCGCATGAGACTTATCATAACTTCGGAATCTCTGTAGGTCAAGGCAAGGAGGAATTATATGAATCCTGTCGGAACGAACACCTCGTCTCACCAGTCTATCTTTCAAACCTCTTGTGGGCACTGTGAAGGCTGAGAAGCACTGATTCCTTAGCCCGAAGACCCCTAAGTCGCGATCGCTATAACAGGAAACAACTTTCGGTTTCTTGAATTTCCTTTGGATTCGTAGTAGAAACGGAACAGAGGATAGACCCTTCAGACTATGGAGGTGCAGTATGTCAAAATCTTCCCCCGAGACTCGGCGGGCAACCTGATTCCCGAACTTCATATAGTAAGAAGGGGTCAATTGGAATCGTTTTTGTCGCGAAAGCGAGTACTGGTAGACCACCGATGTTGTGTCGCAGTATTCGCGAACTCTCCCTGTCGTGCTTGAAAATACCGTGACCCTCCAACCAGCACCAGCCACCCCGTCGGCCCATCCCTTCACTGTATTGACTACGCCGTCAACGTAAGGGGGCTCAACAAAATCGGCGATCATACAAACTGATTTCAGTGCTGTCGACACTAACTTTTCCTTTGTGCGGCCTCGGCATAAACGGTCCTGATAAATTCTCCCAAAGCTATTGATTGCCTTGGCTGGTATGTTTCGTGATTTGGAGACCTTCTGCACGCATCCTAGCAGCGGCTCGTACAAGAGCATCAACGCCTGGCAATCTCTGGCCAGCTAGAAGAGAAAGCATTGCTCCACCTGCAGTGCTGACATGTTTGAATTTGGTCTCCATTCCCTCCATGGAAGCCAGGCCGATCAGATGACCACCACCGATCACAGTATACCCGTTGTTCTTTGCGATCGATTCTAGAACCGTCCTCGTGCCAAGGTCAAATCCGTCTCTCTCGAAGACTCCCAATGGTCCGTTAGCCACTACGGTCGCGGCTCCTTCAATGAGCTTCGCGTATTTTTCCACTGTTCTCATCCCAACGTCGAGAGCGGCTCCATCGTTTGGAAGGGAGTTCAAGGAACAGTCAATTCTTTTGCCTTTCATTGCGTAGGCCAAATCAATTGGGGCTTGAATCTGGTCTCCGTAGTTCTTCAGAATGCTGCGTGCTCGGTCCATCTCTTTCTCTATGTCAGGGGGCAACGAATCGCCTAACGGAATGTCGGGATTCATCGCACGGAGAAACACTTTCCCAGGGACCCCACCCAACAATACTTTGTCCGCCTTCCCCTTAGCTAGGATATGTTCCATTACAGGAATCTTGTCCTCGAACTTCGATCCTCCCAAAACATACACGCAGGGTCTTGCTGGATTGACTAGGAGCATTGAAACCGCTTTCAATTCTCGCTCCGTTAATCGTCCCGCGACACTCGGCAATACCTCAGGCAAGCCAACCAGTGAGGGCTGCGACCTATGAGCAGTCGCGAAAGCATCATTGACATTTAGGTCGAAGAGTTTGGCGAACCTTTTCACCAGATGCGTTTTGACAAGTTTCTCTGGTTTGTCATCCAAGTTTTCTTCTGAACAAAAACGTAGATTGTCAAGGACCAAGATTTCACCCGGCTTGACGCGGAGTATCCTCTGTCTGGCAAGCGGTCCCATCACATCATCGACAAAACTTACATCCTGACTACAGTATCTGGCGATTCGCTGAGCGTGTGGCTCTAGAGAGGTGAAATCATCTTTTCCTGGACGACTCTGATGCGATCCGAGAATGACACGTGCATCTTCAAGCTCTTTCAGTGTGTCCGAAATTGCCCTGATCCTCGTATCATCAAGAATCTCATCAGTCGACGGGTCTATCGGGACGTTAATATCGACCCGGAGGAAGATCCGTTTTCCAGAGGTCTTGACATCATCTAGCGTAAGAAAGTCGTAGTTCTTGCTACTACTCTCTTTGCTCATGGGCCGAGAGACCGCTACCAATTCAGTCTAGACGGGCGGCTGTTTATTGTTTCTTGTTTAGAGTTCGGATGCACCAAAGAGTTTTAGCCCCGCCATCCAGAACCCGCGGTTTTGCCGGGGTGGCTCAGCCTGGCTAGACCCCTCACGTGAGGGGAGCTCAAGCGCCGGACTCATAATCCCCTAGAAGGGATATCCGGAGGTCGCGGGCTCGAAATTGCCACCCGTCAAGAGACGGTGGCTCAGGGAATCCCGCCCCCGGCACTCTCCCCCCGCGATACTCCCAAATCCAAGCTACGTAAGTGATGCTCTACCCATGTCCGTGAATGAACCGAAGGTCCGGCGTCGAATAATCTCGCTTCTGATTCTTCTCTTGTCCCTGTCGGGGTTGATTAGCTTCGCTCTCTTGACCGAGTCTGATCCCCATCTCTCCGCCATGGCTAATCCTCCTGGCCTATTGCAGGTTCATGCAGCGTCCGGCTCTAGTCCCGTCAACATTCCAATCGTGGACGAGAATACCCATGATCGGCAACAAGCTGAGCCCACGATCGCGATCGATCCTCGCAACCCGGACATCATTGTCGCGGGTGCCCAGGACTATCGTTTGAGGGATTCTAACCAGCATCGATGGCATGGTTAC
>VBBA01000051.1 GCA_005888675.1 Candidatus Bathyarchaeota archaeon
TACTAATGATAAGATTACGGTCAGACCTACAAAAAGAGCTCTTGCTCTCACCTGGACCCTCTTCCTCAGCGACTACAAAGCCAGTCCGACAGGGTCTTAGAACGTCTTGAATCCGAACTGGTTGACGAGCGGTATCAGAGTCCTTAAAGCGTCAACGCTTTCGGTCTGCACGCTTTCTACGTAGACGCGCTTGCAGAAATTCTTGGACTGGCCTGTTTCGGATCCCGCGTGCATAGAATACCTCGAAGAGGCTCATGCAATTGATAATAGGGTTTCGTTCCGCTAGTTTCCTTCTACATATCTCCCTTGACAGGTTTTGCTTTGAATACCGCCCGCCTCAATCTTCTACTGACCTCAGGCTCGGACTTTATCTCGACACCGTTCTCGTTGATAGTTATCGGGTGCAAATACTGTGAGTGCGATGTGCCCCGCATCTTTGGAATCTCGATCTTGCGAGCACGTACCTTCATAGCGAAGGAGTCTTCCTCCAATGTGTTGCCTTGGACCGAGTTCTCCTCAAGCATCGTCTCGCCGCTAGTGCTTTCTTCGAGTGTGTGATGCAGCCTGATCATCCCGTCGACCACGTATTCCTCCACGGCCTTGCGACTCATGTGAGCAGGGTCGGACGACCGATCGGCCTGGCCACTGACAAGTAGAGTTGTGCAGCCGAAGCTCTTTAGAATCATCGTCAGCCTCTGGATCAAGCTTCGAAGGTCAACTTGAGTCAGCTCGAGACTCATAGCATCCAAGGAGTCGATTATGACACGCTGAGCTTGTACTCTTTGTATGGCAGTTTGAATCTCGTAGAGAAGCGCCTCAAGTGTGAATGGTCTTGGAACGACGTAGTTCTCCTGACTACTGAGACCTAGCCTACTGGATATTGCGTCCAGTATGATTAGATTACCTGAATCCTCGTATTGACGCAGGTCCCATTGGAAACTGTTGAACATGTTCTCTCGCAATTGCTGCGGAGTCTCCTCAAGAACAACGTAGACCCCGTTCTCTCCGAATTTAGTAATGCCATTGTAGAGAAATTGCGTCGAAAAAATTGTCTTGCCAGCACCAGCTGGACCAGCGAGTAAGTAGACCCGGTCACGGATTAACCCGCCTCCAACGATCTGATCAAATCCTGGGATTCCGGACTGGACTCGTTGTAATTGTTGTAATTGGGGAGCTGTACGTTGAGGCTGTGCCGGCGGTTGCTGTTGAGACTGGTCGTACCCTGGATATGAAGAGTTGTCATAACCTTGCTGCTCATAACCCGCAGTGTTTGGGTCGTTTGACGAGGATGGTTGATATCCATAGTAGGGATCATTGTACGGAGGCTGGTTTTGATCCTCGTAGCTCATTTCTCACCAAGTCCTGCATGCCTATGGGCATGAGGGGTAGGTGGCACATGCTCTGATCGCTACGAAGGATATCGTCTGGCCAACTATCACCCCGTTGACCTTGTAAAAGAACCCCATGAATACCAGATATGGCGTCGGAAAATCTACGTCTTGAGGAGGCGATGGACTTCCGTTTACACAGTTCCCATTACTGTCAAAGGTTTGCAGGCCTGGACAGAACGAACCGAATTTGACGGTTGTGGATCCGGTTGGTCCATTGGGACCTGCTGCAGGCAAAATGTAGGGGCGGTTGACGTCATCGTATTGGTAGATGGTTCCTGGATTCATCGTTCTATTGTCAACCACATATGTCAAATCAGTTTCCGTGCAAGTACCCGTTCCTGCCCCAGCACCAAACCTGTCCTGGTAGCATACAAAGTAAAGCGACGTATATTTCGAAAGGACTATCGGATTAACCGCATTATTCACGACCTTCACCCACCATATCACGTTCGTCGAGTAGGGGACTGTCCAACCCTGTTGCGGTACGGTTTGTGTTCCTCTCGTGAAATTAAATGAGTTTAGGTCAAACTTGACATCGAGCGCACCATGAGCAGTATTGGTACTGTTGGAGTTTGACCCCCCGCCGAGATTGCTCGGCCACGGAAAATAGAAACTGAACTGGTTACCCCTTGTCGTGGCCACGATTATTCTGTAGCCGCTGTTGTCGATAGCGATCCCGGTTACCTTTACCAAATGGAAACTTTCTCCATTCTTAACGTTGGGATTGTTGAAAGTGGTACTACCGTTTGGATCAGCGATGCAGCCAGTCGCGCCTTGACATGGACTACCAACGTTGAGAGGTGCGAGATTCTGGACGTAAATACGCGCTATAGTGCTCGTGACCCCGCCAATATTGTTGACAGTGAAGTTGAAGGGACTACCCGTATTCATAATGCCGGGCGGATTAAAAGTGAGGACCTCCGCGCTCCTTTGTTGGTCGGACAATCCCATGGTCGTGATGACCCGATTGTAAGCGTCGAATTGGGCAAAGTTCCACAGCATCAAGTTGAAGCCCATGAGGATTAGAATGACGAAGAAGAGCGCTCCGAATATTGTGCTCATTCCTTTCTTTGCACGCACGAATCTTGTATAGAATCTCACTTTCTCTTCCCCTCACGGAACCCAATTAGTCTGAGTCGTCGTCCCCCGAAGAGTCGCGACCGTTATTGTTTGCAAGTCACCCTTTACCCACAATTGACCCGATAGAGTCAACTGGACTTGCTGGACTTGTGAGACGCCGACCTGGGGGAGAACGATGTTATAGAGAGTCGAGTTGAGATATACAGAGGCAACAGTAAACGGGACAGCTCCAACGTTCCTTACGAAGACTGTCACGACATTGTTGGTTGATCCGGTCTTGCTGAAAAATACACCTTCCACGCTCGGTCTTTCCTGATTAGCTATGCTTCGACTGGAGAACCAGTATCCTGCTCCACCAGTGTATGCTCCAAAACTGGAGATTGACCAGACGAAGAGTAACGAACTTAGTGAAACAACTATTACTAGCATGGTCAAGTTAGCCATTATAGTGCTGATGGCTTTTCGTGACCTATGATTACGACGAGTACGCTTCTCAGCCCATCCTAAAATTCCGATCTTGCGCATCGCCATTTCTTAACACTTCATTCTTTCTCGTTTCGTTCTGTAAAGTCGGTTTCAAAAAACCGGGAGGTTTCGACCGTGTGTCGAGGAGCCAATGTCCTGCTCACCTTACTACGGTGAACGTGAACTGGCTATTCCTTGACGTGACCACGATCACTGTGTACGAGTTGCCGGACACGAACACGAAATTGTTCGATGCTGCAGTGCATCCACACTGAGCCCCAATATTGATGGTTACTGTTGCAAGTGCGTTTGGTGCAATGCCAGTGTAGACGTTCCAACTAGTCTTCGAATACTGATTGGCATTGTTGTCTCGGACGTAGTATGTGACTAAACTGATCGACGCTGTGCCCGTATTTCTTAGATAGATGGTTGCTAGGGTACTGTTGCTGAAGGAAGAGTTCTCAATGTTCATTGCCTCCTTCCCAACTTGTGGAGTAACCATTAGAGCGCCGAGAAGTCCTGTTGACCAAGCGTAGACCATCACTGAAGCTACGACGACTATGACGACCATCAGTAGAGCTGCCAGGATCGTGTCGATGCCGCGTTTGTCTTTGCGCAGTGATCTGTAGTGTTTCTTGATATTTTTCATGGTTTTCATTTTGTATCTGTCACTCCTAACGTACTACAGTGAAGACGAACTGTCCGTTCCTTGAAGTCACGAACGTCACTGTGTAGGAATTGCCTGAGACGAAGGTGTAGGTTGAGCCTGAGTTGGTGCAAGAACCACCGCATTGAGTGTTGATTCCGATGTTTGCAGTTCCGACTGCGTTGGGTTGTATTGTTGGTCCAAACGTGTATGCTCCCTGCGTGTACGTGTTGCCGGCCGCGTCCTTCACATAGTAGGTCGTGAATGAGACGGTAGCAGTCCCGGTATTGCGAATGAATAAGCTGACGTTCATGTTATTACTGTTGAACGTGCTTGACTCGATGTTGAGCGCTTCCTTTCCGGTTTGTGGTGTAACCATTAGGCTACCTAGCAATCCCGTGGACCAGGCGTAGACCATCACTGAGGCTACGACTACGATGACGACCATTAGTAGAGCTGCGAGGATCGTGTTGATGCCTTTCTTGTCCTTCACTATTTTTCTCAATTTTTTCACTCCTTGTTTCTTTTCATCTGTGGGCTTGCCCGCAACCATCTTCCCCAGATTGGTCCAAGCCGAGACCTTGTTGGAAGAGCCGCTTGATTGACTCGATGTTACCCTTGCCTGATCGTGGAGGTTTCTGGAAGGATCGATCATGAATGGTCTCTTCCGATCATCATTCTACTATCGGCATGGTCAACCCAGAATACCCAGGACTTTGTTGTTTTTTGACCGCTGATCATACCCTCCACAACAAGCTCTAGGAGCAAGGCTTTCGTGCTCTCCCAGTTCTTGAGGCCCGACCTGACCCTGACATTCTCGACATCCATCGGAATGCTGGCGCCAGATAGAACGTGCAGTATTTTGTCTCTCAGTGTGTCCTTTGACCTGTTTGCTCTGCTCAACTTTTCTCGCTCTGGGGTCGTGGCGTGGACTTTCGCCCACAAGCCATAGGATACACCAAGGCTCACGGGACTTAGGCATCATGTAACCTGAAAAATTCTCGACTAGTTACATTGAGCAACGGTCTGGATAGATTATGATA
>VBBA01000052.1 GCA_005888675.1 Candidatus Bathyarchaeota archaeon
AAGCGACCGTCGAGAATGTAGCGTGGGACTGCAACAGGGTCATTAAATGCTAGGAGGCGGTGGGGGTTTACGAACACGTACGGCCAGAATGATCAGGAAAGCCGCTATGCCGAATACGGTCAGTAACACGACCGCTGATACGACTGTTGTAGATGTCAAAGCACCACCGCCTCCAGCCGATGCCACACTGACAGTCAACACTGGCGTCGTAGAAGCATCAGTTGTCCAAGTGCCCGCGTCAGAACCGCGGTAGGTCACGTGTGCAGTGTATCTTCCGTTAGGTACGTAACCAATCTGGGCCAAACCCTGGCTGTCG
>VBBA01000053.1 GCA_005888675.1 Candidatus Bathyarchaeota archaeon
GAGTTAAGCAAGGTCACGGTTATCGTGACGCCTGCTACCGGATTGTTCCCTGCGTCCACTACCTTGACAGTCGCAGAATACGCCTTGATCTGGATCGCTTTTGTAACGGGGCCAGTAGTAAGGTCAACGCCTTGAGAGGCCACTTGTAATCCCGGAACTCCCTGCCATGTGACGTCGGAAACGGTCCACGACTTTGCTGGAACCAATAGTCCTGAATAAGATGTTAGAGTCAGGCTTGAACTCCCACTTGTCAATGTGATGCTGTTCGGAGGACCGAGTGAGTTTCCTGTTGGATCCTTGAAAGAAAGTGTCAACTGAAACAGTTCATCAAACTCTGCAGTAAAGGCCCCCTTTCCATTTTCTGGAGACGAGACAATGTTAGTGTAATTGAGGTACATTGAAGGAGTTGTTAACGTGGTGGATGAGCTAGAGGCAACGCCGCAAGTACAACTCCATTGTTTCCAAATGTATGTCGCACCTGTCGAAGCGCCTGTAAACGTGTTATTCAAAACCTGAATCGTGTGAACTGTTCCGTTA